>CACZPF010000042.1 GCA_902782975.1 uncultured Lachnospiraceae bacterium | reverse complement strand
TTATCTGGAGAGCAAAGTATTCACCGTCTAACGCCATTTCACCGCTGATTTCTTCCCAGTCCAAGATTTCCTGTTGCGCTTCTATGGGGAGTCCTGCAGCTACTCTGCCGAGAACAGGAATGCGTCTGGTAATCCTGATAGGATCTGTCCCTGTGAATAGACTAACATAGTCCATAGGTGGTTTTTCTACATGATGCATGCTGTTTACAATTTCGTTTACTGTTTTTGGTGGATTCATTAATTCTGATAAAGGCACATCGAGATAATCAGCAATCTTTTCCAATCTGTCCGACGGGAACGTTCCCTTTTTTAACCTACTGATATATCCGTTTGCAAAACCTAAATCTTTTTCAACTTTGGATAATGGTATTTTTCTGTTTTTACAAATCTGTTTTACCCATTCGACCGTGTTCATAGGCTAAATTCCCCTCTTAAAATTCGATAAAAGTCTAATTTTGCGCTTGACAATGAGAGGTTTAGTCTATATAATTGACTTGTAATTAGTCGATAGACTAAATACAAAACATAAATAGACTATACCTCAAATGAGTTTCTGGACAATTCCCATTTTAGAGCATGGTCTAATAAAAGTCAATAGCCGATAGACTAAAATATTACACAAATATTAAGGAGGTGATTTAGTGATTTATGAAAATGTAAAAGCTATCTGCGACAAGCAGAGTCTAACCATTCAGGCTCTGGAACAGAAGGCAGGACTCGCAAACGGCACAGTAGGCGGTTGGAGAACATCTAAACCGATGGCTGAATCTCTGCTGAAGGTTGCGAGCGTGCTTGGAGTCAGCATGGAAATGCTTTTGAAGAAGGAGGATGCATGAACTTTGAAAAAAAGGAGGGTGACGAAATGAGCAGAAAACTCGCTGAAATGCCGTTCGACCATGAATTCAACAATGAACTCTGTCACGCCACCGGATACGAAGTGCTTCTGGACGGCGAATGGTGGAACGAATATGAGGATTCTGAAGGGAAACTTCACTACGGGAGGTGAATTAAACGATCATGAAACGTGATCCGCCACAGCCACAAATAACCTTCGTGGGCGAAATCGATATAGACCGCCTGCGCAGGTTTCTGGAGTCAATTGGTTACAGCTTGAAAAAGAGGGGAGAAGGGAATGAAAAATAAAATAGGGTTAGGAATTTGTGTAACTGGTTTTATTGGAATTTGTGCCGGAATCATGGCGTTGGATTCCAGTGTTTCCATATCATGTGCAGCCTGATCGACAACTACGGGTGCGAAAGGTGTTACTCAGAATTTGAAAAAGGAGGTGAATGAGGAATGGAAAACATTGATCTGGATATCGAGATGAAGAGAGAAGCCAGGGAGTCATTTGAAAAGGAACTTAATGAAGAATACCTGCTGATAAAGCAGAGCTTTACAAAAACAGTAGACTTCCAGAAGCTTTCGATTCTTGCGGACAAATTGGCTGAGCTTACGAGAAAAAATACGCGCATCCGGATCATTTTTGATTATGATCCGGATGCTTCGGAGATGATTTTCAGATACTACTTGCCTAAAGAGGCTCCACTCGATCGGTGGAATAAAGTTGCAGTAAAAATCGATGGAAAAGACATTAATTCTTATCTACAAACTTCTGATTCATCATGTGCAGATAAGTAGTGTACAAATCGAAATACTCGGTCGGTATATCGATAACTGCACCGTCAATAGACTTTGCTTGATCATATGCAATCTCGATAACTATGGTTGCGAAAAATGTTACGCAGAATTTATGAAAGGTGGTGAATGAGAAATGGGAAAAACAACGGAAGAATGGCCGACTCGAATACTTGAGCATTGGACAAAGATAAAAATTCCAGAAGGCTGCAAAGAAATAGCTGTCTTCTGCGACAGGCAAAATTATGAGAGAGAAATAAAAAATGGCATGAAGCCATTGATGGAAGATGACTTCATGCCAGTCCTTATAGCATGCGTAATTTGACGTCATAACCGGACAGGTCGGGAATAACTGCATCATCTGAGTTTGATTCAAAGAGAAGTCGACAAGATGAAATGGAGCAAGGACAAAAAGTCGTTGGACATAGTACTCACATGAGGAGGCTATACCGGAAAGAATCAAGGGAGGTGACAGGAGGATTGTGAAAATGAAAAAAGAAATGCTGGGAGAAGGAGACTTCGGAGAGTTTTATATGAAGCGGAGCAGACTGATTGAATATGCTTCGGATAGTGGAAAGACATATTTTTTTATCCAATATAGTACAACGGATGAAAAAGGAGAAGTCTTAATACTGGTCCCGGACTATGAGTTTATGGACGAACCGCTTCCACCAGATAATAAACCAGCGGAATGGCACTGGGTGTGCCATAGAAAGAACGTATTTGAAATCAATAAAGATTGGATGAATAAGACCGGCCTTTTTCAGTATGTCATGTATGAGATAACCCCGGAGGATTCAGAGATATTCATAGAATACGATGCTGACAATAAAAAAGGCCAGTTCACACTATTCAGATATCATGAATGACGATTCCACTCATTAAGTTCATTTGGGGTAGAGATAGAACAGCTGCAAAGAGAATCCCATAGATCACAGCCGCTATTAAAATCTCTGATTGAGTGAGCAACTGCTTGAGGAGATTGAAAACAACGGGAATGAGCATTGTTGTATACAGCTGCAAAGCAACCAGGTTTTCTTTCAACAATTCGGATCTCGCCAGCAGAGGTGTGATAGTACCAATACATAATATTCTCCTTTCAAAATTACTCAGTTGCGGCAACAGCCTGTAATAAAGAATATGGAAAAGTGACACTGAAGTCAAGGAGGTGAATGAGAAATGGAAAATATTGATCATGAATACTGGTCAGAATTAGAAATACCAAAAGATTGCAAAAGTATTCTGATTGCCATAGGGGAAGAAGCGGAAAAGTACTGGAAGGAAATAAAAGGGAGGGATCCTGTAATCATAAGAAGACCAGACAATCACCTCCCGATAATGATTGGATATGTGCCTACTTCAGATCATCGAGTATGGGAAACACTGGATCCTCCGACTTTGGCCAAAGAAACTCAATCATAATGAGACTTTCATTATGAAAGAATAACTCTCCAATACCCCATCCTTTTGAAAGGTAGCGGGATTTGATTTCATCCGCTGTTACAGGAGTAACATTTTGAAGATGGGAATACATCGAGAATTGATCCTCCTTTCTTAATTACTTAGCTGCGGCAACAGCCTGTAATGAAAGAATAGGGAAAAGTAACACTGAAGTCAAGGAGGTACATAGAACGAAAATGAGGTTAATCAACAATATAAAGAAGCAAGGACCTATATCATGGGCAGCATTGATTGTATCTATAGTTGCACTGATCAAGACCTTCATAGACATCTGATCAATGCAAATGAAGGAGAAAATCATGAAAAAAGTAATAACAGAAGGAAATTATGGAAAGTTTTACATGATCAGAGAGGGACTGATCAAGTATGCCTCAGAGAAGGGAAAAACACTGTTTTTTATATATTTAAATAATGCTGACAGAAAAGGGGAAATGATAATACTGACCCCTGATTATGAAACAATGGCGATGCCTGATCCGCCAGATTACACATCTCCGGGAATATGGAAATACATACTCCATAAAAAGCAGGTAGTAGAACTGACAGAAGATTGGATGAAAGACAATGGCCTTCTTCGGATTCTTGAATTCGTTGTAGAAGACGACGAAAAAGGTGATTTTGAATTTTTCATCGAATACGATCCAGATACCGAAGAAGGCCAGTTCATACTGATCGGTCAATAATGACGGTTCCATTCGTTTAATTCGTTGGGAATTGGATCGACATTGCCAAAAAGGCAATCCCACGAACTACAGTTAGAAGTAAATGAACGCACAGCATGTGCCGCTTTTTCGGGTGAATTAAAACAATATGATTTTTCGCTGTTAAAGAGGACGTAAAAACAATCAGGCGTTTTTTCAACGATCCGGATTTCACCAGCGGAGGTGTGATAGCTCCAATACATGGTATTAGCCTCCTTTCTCAGTTACTCGGCTGCGGCAACAGCCTGTAATGAAAGAATAGGGAAAGGGAGCATCAAAGTCAAGGGAGGTGGCCACATTCTTTTTCACAGAGACACTTAAACAATATGCCATTCACCACAGGTTGGGTCGAGGAACACCAACTGGTCAGCCTTATGAAGACAGGAACGGGCGGGTGAAGTACAAAATCATTTTTCAGGAATTTTACGAAACGGATCTGGGAGAGCTGCTCCCGGAAGAATGGAGAAAACAGGTCATGGCAGCAGTCGGGGAAAATGGGAAGACGGATCTGCTGGAACAGATCAAGGACCATTGCCGGAAACATTGCGCATGGCTCCACAAGGAGGAAGAAATAGAAGAATATGCCCTGGAATGTTTAGTAGATGAAGCATATCTGTATTGGAAAGACTTTGGAGGAAAAGTAGATGAACAAAGACTATTACATTATGTCAGTACGGAGTAGTCCTTATACGCTGGTTAAGGAAATAGGAAAGGCATATGGACGGAGTTATGCGGCAGTTTATCGGGAACTGAAGGAGATAGAAAACTCCGATAGATACAAAGGCGCCTGGGCAACCTTGAACGATGAAGGAGACACAATGATAAATACTCTCGTATACGAGGATTTCCTTCATTACAGGTCAAAGCTGAAAGACAAGAACATCGCAAGACGCCTGCCTCCGTACAGTGCGGAAGAAGTCAGGAGGCAGCGGGGAGAGTATAAACAGGCGGTTTATTTTCAGAATACAAACGAACCGCCGAAAGAACTGGATAAGATCAAAGAGATCTACGAGGCTTTGAAAGGGGTATTCGGATGAAAAACAAGATAGGCTTAACACTGTTTGGCATAGGATTTATCGGCGTTGCATTTATGGCCTGTGGCCTGGACAGCCCGGGGGACACATGGAAGATACCGATGATGCTTATGATCATCTTCGCGCTGGTGGCAGTGATCGGCTACGCGATCATGGACGTGGACGAGGTCCTGGAAGGGAAGGGCATAACCAGGGAATCAAAAAAGGTGAGAGAGAAGAAAGCCAGGAACAGGGAGATCGTATTCCGGAACTGGCTGACTTACCGGATCTGAGGAGACAAATGGAAGAAAACAGCATATGGATCATCCGCTTTTCTGACGGGGAATTGCGATCCCATCATGGCACTTTTGAAGAAGCCAGAGAGGTAGCGGAAAGATTAAAGAACGGAAGGGAATACATAATCATATAAAAAAGCCCATGAGGAGGAACTCATGAGCTTTCCGAGGTGAGTTTTAATAAAATCTTAGCACCTTTATTATAACTCCCCGGGGTCAATTCTGCAACAAAAAAAGAGGTGAAAAGCCTCTTAAATGCTTGATTAGGCGTATTAATTTTACGTCATCACAGGAGAAGAGATGCGAAGGGGATATATACGAAGTACGTGGGACTTCGGAAGTACCCGGGAAGTAGAAGAAAAGCATAACGGGAACTACGGAGCTCCGGGCCAGGGGAGGAAGAGAAAGAGGGATCCCACACCGGAGGATATTGCACGGCAGAATCAATGGAGGCGGGAGCGGGATATCCGGCACCTCATAAAGTGGAATTTCAGAAGGACAGATTACTGGGTCACGCTGACCTACAGAAAAGGAGAAAGGCCATCCTGGGAAGAGATGGCCGGGGATGTACAGGAAGCGGTCAGGAAAATGAGGATCCGGTATAAAAAGCAGGATCAGGAGCTGAAGTATATCTACCGCCTGGGAATAGGGAAAAAGGGCGGGCCGCATGTCCATATCCTGATCAACCGGATCCCGGATACGGTATCCATCATTCAGGAGTGCTGGACACATGGACACATCAATATCAGGCCCATGGATTGCCAGGACGATTGCCAGGCCCTGGCTGAATACATAGCCAAGCCGTTGGAAGAGCATGAGCCGGACAAGCTGAAGCGGTTCCATCCGTCAAGGAATCTGATCAGGAAGGAGCCGGAAGAGAAGAAGATCAACAGAAGAGCATTAGTGGATCAGGAAGGGAAGATGAAGCCGATCGTCCCGCCAAAAGGATACTACGTAGACATGGCCAGTGTCCGGTTCGGGAGAAATCCGGTCACCGGCTTCTTTTACCGGCATTACACGCTGGTAAAGCTGGACAGGAGGATTTAATGCAGCAGGTAAACATATTGCTGGTCACGTCAGCCAGCACGCCGGCGAGGATAAAGGAAGGCTGGTACAGATACACCCTCAGCTGCAGAGATGTATCAAAGATAGGAAAAGGAAGCCTGAAAGATACAACGGGGAACAGACTGGTAATGCAGGCACTGATAGAAGCATTGGAGCGGATGAAAAAGCCGGCGATGATCAGGGTCATTACAGACTGCAGGTATCTGATCAATGGCTTCCAGATGCTGCAGATCTGGAAGCAGGCAGGATTTAAGACCGCAAAGGGAGCTCCGCTCAAAAACGAGGACCTGTGGCAGAGGTTATACGAACTTTCCGGAGGGCATGCTTTCAGCTGGCAGGAAGAGGACGTGTCGATATACAGGTAAAAACCCGGGAAAGCTAATCCTTTCCCAGTCGCATCGCAATTTTATCGTTCAAAAAAAGCGCCGATTTGCGCCGGCGCAATGAGGAGAGAAAAATGTTTGAAAAATTTGGAGAAATGGGCTCCATGGAGGAGCTGAACGAACTGGCCGCCAACCTACTGAAAGAGGGAGACACGGACTCGATCCGCATCATGGCCAAAGAGAACGGCATACCGGAAGACTACGCGGATCTGTTCATCGAGGGAGCCTTTCCCTTTATGGTGGACTCACCGTTTACAGCTGCCTCAGGAAAGCTGGATGTGGAATCGGAAGACCTGAAGGCGGCAGGCCTCATAGCCGACTGGGTGGAATACATCCGAGGTGTTTGCATGGAAAACCAGTTCATGGCCGAGAAGGTTCGTGAAAAAGGAAAGTCCCTGAAAGCCTGCATTGCAGAGCTCCTGAAATACTCGTTCAACAACAGGCAGACGGTAGATAAAAAGATCTGTGAGCTGGCCGGGATCAAAAACGCCAGGGTAGAATTTGGCATTCCGGGCATGAAAGACGCAAAAAGGATCATCAGGGAATACTACGGAGGGACGAAATGATCAGGAAGAAACTTCTGGCCATGCCCGCTCTTCCGGCTACACAGCAAATGATCGAAACAGCAGCACAGGACAGGGGAAGCTATAAAAAGCTGTATGGCTGGCAGAACTATACGACCCATGTATATGACCATGACTGGTACTTCAGGGCAGTCGTACAGGACGGTATCCTGAAGGTGGCCATGTACAGCAGGAGCCAGCTTGTTCTGGGAGATACGGATCCGAAGCTTGAGATCTACATAAACCGGAAGGAAGAAAAATACATTACATGGATCCCGTCTGAAAAAAGATGGTCCAAAGCAAGGATCAGTTACCTGGATGACAAAAGATGGTCGACCATTGCGGATGACTGGGAAGAACCGGGAGCAAGGCAAATGGTAAACGATTACCTGCAGAACGGAGAGATCAGGATCTACAACGCTGTAGACAGATTTCAGAGCAGTCTGAAAAATGCGAAGCTTGCCAGGGCCCACCAGTCGGAAAAGGACAGGATCGATGCGGTCATGGATCTGGTGCCGGATCTTCCAAAAGATTGGGAGGACTGGATCTACAAATCGGCCTATTCGAGGGACATGTACCTCATCTACCATCCGGGGGAAGACAGGGCATACTGCACCGCATGCGGGAAGGAGACCACAAGAAAAAATGCACGGCACCGGGAAAAGGTGACATGTCCGAACTGCCATAAGCGTGTCACTGCCCTGTCCTGGAACAAACAGAAAAGCCTGACCGACACGAAAGATATCGGGATCCTGCAGAAGCTGAAGGACGGGTCCGGTTATTGCCTGACCGTATATGGCTCAAAAATATGCAGGAATCCGAAAACGGACTGGAAAGTAGACACAACGAATTCCAGATGGTGGAAGAAGAGCCGGCACATCATTAATTCGGACATGAAATATGTGAGGAAAGTATATGAGTACGGGGACTTTAAGAACACCGGGGAATACCGCTGGTGTAACCAGGTACAGCACGGAAGCTATTACTATGACGGTCCGTCGTCGGAATGCGTGCTGTACCACCGGAACCTGAAGAGACTCCGGAAAGGGACACCGCTGAATTACATGCCGGTGGAGGAACTGTTCCGGCATTGTGAGGGCTGGTACTCCCATGTGACGGACCAGCTGTATGCACTGGCAGCCAGGCCGGAGCTGGAATACATGATAAAGGCAGGACTGTATTCACTGGCATGGGATATTACCAGAAGAGGCTGCCCGGGAAATGAGACCGTGGACTGGAATCAGAAAAAACTTTGGAATTCACTGCGGATCCGGAAAGACAGGATCCCCATGTGCGTCAGAATGGATATAACGGAAAGGCAGCTGAAAACACTGCAGAAGGCGGAGAAACTGAACATTAACCTGACATCCGGCCAGATCGCGTGGTATTCCAGGGAATTCGGGCCGGAGATCTCACAGGAAATATGGCAGTACGGACATGTCGAAAAGACAAAGGCATATATAGAAAATAAAAACATCAGGGGCGTGGACTACATAGATTATCTGCATGAATTGAAAAAACTCAGGATCAGGCCGACAGAGGATGTACTTTATCCGCGGGATTTCCAGGCAGCACATGAGCGTACTTCGCAGCAGCTGAGGGAAAAAGAGGAGGCACTGGAAAAGAAAAAGGTGAAGGAGAAGGACAGGATCCTGAAGGGGATGCTTCCGGAGCTGGAAGAGCTGTACCTCAACACAAAGGCAGACGAATATCTGATGGTACTTCCAACATGCAAGGAAGACTTCAACCGGGAAGGCCGGGAGAATCACAACTGTGTCGGCGGCAGTTATTTCGACAAGATGCTCAGAGGAGACAGTGTGATCCTCTTCCTCCGTAACAGGGAAGATCCGGACAAGGCATTCTGTACAGTGGAAATGGATGGGAGCAAAGTGAAACAGTGCCGTGCCATAAGAAACTCGGAGCCGCCGCAGGAGGTAAAAACCTTCATGGAAAAATACAGCCGGGAAGTGGCCAGGAGGATCATGAAGAAGCAGGAGCATGTCCGTATCAATGTGGCTATATGAGAAATGAAAGGAGAACCAGATGGAAGAGTACACACAGTTGACGATGGATCTCGGCCAGTACAGGGAAGCAAAAGAAGAGATCAAGAGGGACCTTGGCGGGATCGTGAAGAGCTTCGTCCGGATCGGCTGGCAGCTGTCGAGGATAGAGAGGTCGGAGGCCTATAAGCTCGACGGGTATGGCAGCCTTGCGGAATTTGCCCGTGAGGAATATGACATGACGCCTTCGGGAGTATCCAGATTCGTGTCGGTCTATGAAAAATATTCCGACGGGGAGACTCCGGAGCTGAAGGAACAGTACAGGGAATTCAAATTCGCGCAGCTCACTGAAATGCTGCAGATCCCGGAAGAAGAGCATGAGATGTTCAGGCCGGAAGCAAAGCGGGAAGCGATCCGTGATTTCAAGGCATACGAAAAAGAGAATGAGTCGGACCCGGAGAACCTTACGCGCTGGCTGCAGGAGCCGGAGGACAATCTTGGAAAAGCGGTCATGGAATTCTTCCGTGCGAATAAGGATATCACGAACGGGCTTTTCGGAAGCAGGGCATATCCGGACGATATAAAGGAGATGGCGGAGATCGTCAATCCTTCCGGGAATACACATTTCAGGCACAAGACTGTATTCATCATGATGTATGACTACAATGCGGGGCTGATGATAAATGAGTTCGGCAGCAGCCCGCAGAAAATGTCATGGCAGGACTTTTTCGAAAAGGTAAAGGAGATCTTCGGAGGAAAAGAGAGCGGGGCAGGAACCTGGGAAGCATGCTTTACGGATCAGAGACCGGGACAGGACAGCATAGAAAACCATCCGGAGTACATGCCCGTTCCGGAAAACGCTGAAAACCCGGAAAAGCGGGGAAATTCCCAGTCGCAAACGGATCCGAAAGGGCATGAAGATCAGCCGGCAGCAGCCGAACCTGTGCCGGATGAGATAAACGGCCACCAGATTATCGGAATTGCGCCGGCGCAAAAGAAAGACGCCTATGAACAGGAACAGGCGAAGATCGACCGGGAGACTAAAAGAAAACTGGAGGAGATGGAAGACCGTGAAAAGATGGAACATCTTCCGAGCGATGACGGGCCGAAGGTACACCAGATCGAGCTGGCGGCCACCTTCTATGGTGACGTGGCAGCAGGCAGGAAGACTTTTGAACTCAGAAAGAATGATCGGGATTACAGAGTGGGACAGGTCCTGGAACTGATGGAATTCCATGATGGAAGCCATACAGGGCGCGTGATCCACGCCGATATTGTTTATATGCTGGAGGATTTTACAGGCCTCCAGGAAGGATACTGCATTCTCGGCATACAGGTCCGGGACTATAACTGACGGGTGCTTTTTGTATACCACCAATATATCACAATCTTTAAAGGGGACAGCGACTGTCTGAGCTGTCCCCGGAAAGGAGCCGATGAAAAAGAGAAAAAAGAAGCGACAGCCAAGGACGCCAAGTATTATGCGTGACAACTTAAAAGGCAGATGCTGGCTGTGCGGAACATACGGACCGACGGAGACACACCATATCTTTGAAGGATCGAACAGGAAATGGTCAGATAAGTACGGCCTGACGGTGGAGCTGTGCATGTGGTGCCACAGGGAAGGAAGAAATGCCGCCCATATCAGCAGGGAAACAGCAGATTACCTGCATACAGAAGGCCAGAAAGCATTTGAGCGGACCTATGGAGACAGGCAGGAGTTCATGGACATATTCGGGAAAAACTATTTGTGAGGGTGAGAAGCAAAATGAATAAGTCTGCATATTTGGTAAAACGGCCCCAGGGGCTGGGAGATCCGAGATGGAAAAAGATGAGTACATTGGAGGTCAATGACTTCAAAAAGCAGGTCTGCTGGAAATGCGAATATCTGGGCAGGATGGACGGGATGGCTACATTCATAGGCAATACCTGCTGTATGTACCACGACATGGAAAAACGCTGCCGTCATTGCAGTCCGCTGGACTGTGAGGAGAAGGGATACTTTAAACCCAGGGTAACAAATGGAAGGAGGCGGTCAATACGTCTGCTGCACTGAAAAGACCAAAATATGAAACCTGCATCCATGCGACAGGCA
>CACZPF010000041.1 GCA_902782975.1 uncultured Lachnospiraceae bacterium | reverse complement strand
GTTTCTCACGGAACTGAATGCGGATCCGTACAGTCTGCATTTTCTCGAAACGTACGACTGCGAAAGATATTATCGCTATAACCAGAGACTTCTGTACGAAGACCGCAGCAGGGTCCTTCTGGCAAGAATAAAGGAACTTGAATAAAGAAATTTGAATAAAGAAACTTGAATTAATGAACGTTATTATTTTATCCAGACAAGACAGCGAGTCATGGATATATGAAGTGCATTTTGATCAATAGAAAATTATGAACAGTCTTAGTTATTCCAATCGATTTTCCTGGAAGGATTTTCTTCCAAGAGTGGCCGTGATCGCTATTCCGGTGGCTTTGCAGAACCTGATGACGACAACGGGTTCCATGATCGATACGATGATGATCGCATCCCTCGGGCAGCAGCAGGTAGGCGCCGTGGGGCTGTGCGCACAGTTTTCTTCCCTGATGTTCAGCGGATACTGGGGATTTGTGGGCGGTGGTATGCTGTTCTTTTCACAGTACTGGGGAGCGCAGGACGACGATGGCATCAATCGTTCCTATGGTCTTACCCTGACCTGCATGATGACCGTCGGCCTGCTTTTTGGTTTCTTTGCAGTATTGCGGCCGGATCTGATCATGCGCCTGTATACCGATAAGGAATCTATTCAGAATATTGGAATAGAATATCTGAGGATCGCAGGCTTTGCCTATCCTCTGATGGTCTTTTCCATGGCGATGGCAGCGCTTCTTCGATGTACGGAGAAAGTGAGGATCCCATTGTATGGTTCTGCAGCGGCCGTCGTGGTAAATATCTCCCTGAACTGGGTGCTGATCTTCGGACATCTGGGATTCCCGGCGATGGGCGTCAGAGGAGCAGCACTTGCCACGGTTATTTCACAGGTGGTGAATATCGTAGTCGTGATGATTCTGGCAAGGCGGGCGCGACATCCGTATCTTCTGGCTTTCAGACAGCATTTCTGCTGGGACAGGGAGCTCGTCAGATCATATTTTACCAAGTGCTTCCCCATTATTATGAATGAGGTGCTGATCGGCCTTGGAAATATGGTGATCAATATCGTACTTGGCAGACAGCCGGAAGAAGCCATCGCGGCCGTGGCTGTTTTCCGGACACTGGAAGGCCTGATCATCGGCTTCTTTGCAGGATTTGCCAATGCCGCGTCGGTCCTTGTCGGCAAGGAGGTCGGGGCAGGACACATCGATACAGCCTATGCCCGGGCATGGCGGCTGGTCTATCTGTGCCAGGGATTTATCGGGTCGATCGGCGTTCTGCTCATTCTTCTTCACACACCGATTCTTTCCATCATGGGAATGAGGGGAGAGAGTTTCCGTATAGCCTTCGGATTTCTCTGCATTTTTGCCTGTGCTGCCCTCATCCGCATGGGCAACTGGACGCAGAATGATACATTCAGGGCGGCAGGAGATGCAACCTATGGAACGGTGCTGGAAATTGTTTTTATGTGGTTGATGGTCATCCCTTGTGTATGGACAGCCGGCATGATACTGCACCTGCCGACACTGGTCGTATTTGTCTGCTGTTATATCGATGAGCCGATCCGGTACATTTTAATGCAGGTACATCTGTTCCGCGGAAAATGGATCAGGCCTGTCACAGCCGAAGGAAAAGCAGCCATGCAGGGATGGAAGCCGGACAGGCGAAAAGGGTGATAGATGAACCGGAAGGCGTAAGCCGCAGAGGAGACGAGAGGCTTTGTATGAAAAGTATAAAGAGTATTTATAAAATCGGTCATGGGCCTTCGAGCTCGCACACAGTAGGACCTTACAGTGCGGCACGGATATTCAGAAAACGATATCCGGATGCGGATGCCTACAGGGTAACGCTCTATGGTTCCCTTGCTTTTACCGGAGAGGGCCATGGAACGGGCAAGGCTGTATCTTCGGGACTTCCCGGAGCGGAGATCGTCTATAATCGGGAGGAAAAGAACCTGCCCCATCCAAATACCATGCTCTTTGAAGCTTTTAAAGATGGGAAGATCGAGGGCAGCAACCGGATCTTCAGCATAGGCGGAGGTTCGATCCGGATCGAAAATGAGACGTCGGATGAGGAGAGAGAGGTATATCCGCAGCAATATTTTTCGGAGATTCTGGATATCTGTAAAAAAAGAAATCTGAGCCTTGTCCAGTTTATCTTCCGGTTTGAGGATCCCTCCCTTAGAAGCTATCTGAAAGAGGTCTGGGATGCTATGCAGGATTCCGTCCGGCGGGGGCTCGGGGAAAAGGGAATCCTGCCGGGCGGTCTTGGTGTTGAGCGAAAAGCCCGGATCCTCTATGAGAAACGCTGTTACAACGAGAGCGCCGATGTGACGATGAACCGCGTCATAGCGGCCTATGCCTATGCTGTCAGCGAGGAGAACGCAGACGAACAGATCGTAGTCACGGCGCCGACCTGCGGCAGCTGCGGCGTTCTTCCTGCCGTTATGTATCATATGCAGTATGACAGGGGATTTCCGGAGGAGGAGATTCTGGACGCCCTGGCGGTGGCTGCGCTGATCGGCAATGTCATCCGGACGAATGCGAGTATTTCCGGCGCGGAATGTGGCTGCCAGGCGGAGATCGGAAGCGCATCCTCCATGACGGCGGCTGCGCTGGCTTCTCTTTACGGCCTGAATATCGACCAGATCGAGTATGCGGCGGAGATCGCCATGGAGCATAATCTTGGCCTTACCTGTGATCCGGTGAAGGGGCTGGTACAGATTCCCTGTATTGAGCGGAATGCCGTGGCAGCCATGCGATCGATCACGTCGGTGAACCTTTCCAGATTCCTTTATTCCACGAGGAAGATCTCTTTTGATGAAGTGGTGGCTACCATGTATCAGACCGGGAAGGACATGAATGAAAAGTACCGGGAGACTTCTCATGGAGGGCTCGCGCAGATGTACTACGCGTACACGGAATGAAAAATGAAATCAAAACAGGCACTGCAGATCCATAGAACCGGCAGTGCCTGTTTTTTAAAGAATGATTTTGATTTTACTGAATGATTTTGAGACACCGCTTTACGATCTTTTCCGACACCGGCATGAAGAAATCTGCGACGGGACCGACCAGAAAGGCACAGATAATGGTGCCGACGCCGAAGGTTCCGCCGAGCACAAACCCGACCAGGATAAAGCAGAAATCGACAAGGACCCGGACGATGCCGAAACGCTTTTTCAATTTATCGCTGATCACAACAGCCACCAGGTCATTAGGACCGGTTCCTGCCTCAGAACGGATCACGATGGTCATGCCGAAGGCAAGAATAATGCATCCTGCGACAAGAGCGGCGACTTTCCCGGGAAGGGCGGATTCTTCAATATGAAGTCCTCCAAGAGCCCAGGTAAAAAAGTCTATAATAGGGCCGCCGCAGAACATGCAGACCAGTGTGCCGGCCTTTATATAACTTTTGTCCACCACCAGAAGAACAAGAATGATCAGAAAACAGACAGCCATGTGGACCATTCCATGGGTTACAGCGGGGAAGGGGACAGCAGCCAGCTTTCTGAGGCCCTGGATCAGTACGTTAAACGGATCCGCACCCAGACTGGAGAGAATAAACAAAGTAACACCCAGATGGGCGACGACAAGGCCAAGAAACAGAATGACCAGACGAGCAATATATTCACGGAGATTTTTCTGTGGTGTCATCCTGGCAGATTCTTTTTGATTCATCGTATAAACTCCTCTAAATCAGTCTTACAGCATCTATATGTTCTGGTATCTATATGTTCTGGCATCTATATGTTCTGGTATCTGTATGTTCCTGTATCTGTATGCTATGCGGCGGTCTGTCCGGAACGCAGGTTGTAGAATAATACACCTCCGATTACGATGACAGCCCCCAAAAGGGAAAGGTACCCGAGTTTTTCACCGTAGAATATGGCCACCAGGACCGGATTCAGGATCGGCTCCAGTGCATTGATGATGGAGGCTGTGACAGGGTCTGTATACCGGGTCCCGTAAGAAAAAAGAATATATGCCAGTCCTACCTGAACAACACCCAGAACCAGAACGGCTGCCAGAACAGGACCATCGAAGGCTGTCTCCTTTGCGATCAGGGGAGAGAGCATGACACCCGTCAGGAGCTGTCCGAAAAACATGGAGGAAAGGGCATCTCCCTTTTCGAACTGGTTCAGCAAAAACATACCCGCGTAAAACAGGCCGGAGGCGACCGCCACCAGGTCTCCGAAAACTTTACCGGCGGACAGACTTTCAAAAAAGAAGCAGAGGATCCCGGAAAGAACGATCAGGATAGACAGGACTTCCAGCCGTCCGGGTTTCTTTTTAAACAACAGGAACATCAGCAGAATGACCCAGATCGGTTCCGTATACTGAAGGATGATGGCATTGCCGGCTGTGGTCATTTTTGTGGCGACAGCAAACAGGGTCGTGACACCGGACATACAGACGGCGCCGATGAACACGGTCAGGTTGAATGTAAGCCGGTGGTGTGTAAAAAAGATATAACAACCGATCACGAGAGCGGCGATCAGGTTTCTGGCTCCGTTGATCGCGAAAGGATTCCAGGGAATGATCTTGATCAGCAGACCTCCGATGGAAAAGCAGACAGAAGCGCCGAGCATGGTAATGATCCCCAGGCGTCTTCGCTCCGGCATCGTGTCCGGCACAGAAAAAGAGCCTGTGGAGCTTTGAACAGATGATTTCATAAAAATTTATCCATATCTACATAGTTCAGGTCAGTACAGCCGGGGAGCTTTGGGAACTCCACGCTAAAGCCATTATAGGGCGGTCATGAAAAAAAGTCAAAGCATATTGGAAATTGCGCCGGATACCGGTCCATGTTATACTTGAAAATGGAATAAGAAAAAAATCCGGCGGCTGCCTTTTCTGCCGTATGCGGCAATAGTTTCTGAATGGCAACGGTTTCTGAATACAATGGTTTCTGAATACAATGGTTTCTGAATACAATGGTTTCTAAACACAATGGTTTTCTAAATGGAGGAAATGAAGCATGAAGGTTAAAAAGGAGTTTTTTGGAACATTATCGGATGGAAGAGAAACCTATCTTTACAGTCTTTCCGGAAAAGGATCCGGAGATTCCAACGATGTTCCGGCAGCATCTTTTACAGATTACGGGGCAGCCTGGGTGAGCTGCCGGATGCCTGCCGCAGTATATGGTCCGCTGCAGGATATGGTCCTTGGATACAACAGTGTAGATGGCTATGAACATAATTCAGGGAGTATCGGCTGCTTTGTCGGCAGAAATGCCAACCGGATCGCAGATGCCAGAGTGACCATCGGGGGAAAGGAATATCAGCTGGAGGTAAATAACGGTCCTAACAATCTGCACAGCGGCTCCAACCGGCTGGCTCTTCGCATGATGGATGCGGAACTGTTTCTGGGAGATCATCTGTGTACAGAAGAAAACCAGTCCGATGAGGACGGAAGCCGGAAGAATGCTGAATTCGAGGAAAACGTGCCCTATGTCCGTGTCCGCTTCAGCGGTGTGAGTGAAGATATGTCCCAGGATTTCCCCGGGAATCTTAAGTTCGCCGTGACCTATACATTAACGGACAATAACGAAGTGATCCTGGACTATGAGGCTGTATCGGACAAGGATACCCTGATCAATTTTACCAATCATTCTTATTTTAATCTCAGCGGAAACGCGCCTCTTACAGAGGAAGCTGCAGAACGTTACGGGATCGATCCTTCCTGGAACGGCATCAAGGATCACAGGCTCTATATGCCGATGACAGAATACACGCCGGTCAATGAAAACCTGATCCCCACGGGAGAACTTGCGCCGGCAGCCGGCACCCCGCTCGATTTTACAAAAGAAAAACCGATCGGGCAGAGCTTCGATAAGGAAGATCCGTATCTGAAGGCGGCAGGCGGATATGATCATAACTATGTGGTCGAACGTCCGGACGGAACAGGAGTTCCTTATTGTGACGATGCACCATCTGTTCCTTTCCTGAGTATGTTCGGTTCCGGAGACGAAGGAGAAACCTGCAATTCCGGTTTGATAGAAGAAGCACCGGCTCTCCGGCTGGCGGCCAGAGTATGGAGTCCCCGGACACTATCCGTAATGGAGGTCCTGACAGACCGTCCCGGACTTCAGATCTATACCGGCAACAATATCCGTCCGAAACGTCCGGGCAGAGAGGGTACGTTCTTCCAGGATAATGACGGTGTCTGTTTTGAGACGCAGGCTTATCCGAATGCCTGCAATGAACCTGCCTTTGCCAGCACCATCTGGCCGGCAGGAAAAGTATGGCGCAGCCGTACCGTATACAGGTTCTGTGTAAAAGAGGTTTGATCGGAAGGGGAAAATGATATGTTGAAATACAGACAGAAGAATGTTTCGGACATTAATCTGGAGGATTACCTGGGCGAATATGAGGGCAGACAGGCTCTGGCGGAAGATATGTTTTTCGACGCAGGCCGGAAAAAGCAGTCTTTGAACGGTCTCTGGCATTATGCCGTGGATCAGTATGATATCTGTATCCGCCAGCACTGGTTTGAGGAGAGAAAGTTTGATGCCAGCGGGAATACCCTTCCTCTGGATTATTCCTTTGATGAGTGGCCGGTCATGGAGCTTCCCTGCTGCTGGAATACGCAGTGCGACCAGTTCCTTCTATATGAGGGCAGCATGATCTTTACACGCACCTTCCGGGAAGTCAGAAAAGCAGGGGAAAGGATCTTTCTCAAGCTGGGAGGCGTCAATTACATTGTACGGGTATTCCTCAATAAACAGTACCTGGGAATGCACCGGGGCGGATCTACGCCGGCCTATTTTGATATTACCGATGCCATAAATGACGATTTTAAAGAAGAAAACAGGATCATTCTCCAGGCGGACAGCACCCGGCGCCCCGAGCAGGTGCCGACAGAGAATACGGACTGGTTTAACTATGGCGGTGTATACAGAGATATTGACCTGATCCACGTGCCGGAAGTATTTATAAAAAAATTCCAGGTATCTCTGGTGCCGGACGGGACCTTTTCAAAGATCCGGGTACGGGCTGGTCTATCTGCGTGCATAAGTACAAAAGCTGTTTTTGAGATTCCCGAGCTGCAGGTAAAAGCGGAAGTGCCGATCGAAAACGGAACAGGAGAAGCCGTCGTGGAGGCTTCACCGGAATTGTGGAGCCCGGATACCCCGAAGCTCTACAGGGTATCTCTGAGCGTGCAGGGGGATCATGTGGAGGACGAAACAGGCTTCCGCGAGATCACCGTTCAGGGCAGGGATATTCTTCTGAATGGCAGACCGGTCTTCCTTCGCGGCGTCAGCTGCCATGAGGAAAGTGTGGAAAACGGGAAAGCCCTGACGGATGAGGAAAGGCTGGAGAACATACGGATCGCAAAAGAAATGGGATGTAATTTTATGCGGGTGGCACACTATCCCCACAGCGAGCGGATGGCCCGTCTGGCAGACAGAGAAGGCCTCCTTCTGTGGGAAGAGATCCCGGTGTACTGGGCGATCCGTTTTACCCGGAAGGAAACTTACGAGGACGCCGAAAACCAGCTGAAAGAACTGATATGGAGGGACTTTAACCGGGCCAGTGTCATTATCTGGTCGGTTGGAAATGAAAATGCCGATTCGGATGAACGTCTTGAATTTATGAAGAATCTGGCGGAATGTGCGCACAGACTTGATGATACCAGGATGGTTTCGGCTGCCTGCCTGGTGAGTTATGATGAGATGGCGATCAATGACCGCCTGGCGGACTATCTGGATATCATCGGCCTGAATGAATATATGGGCTGGTACACCCCGGACTTCAGCCAGTTGACGAACCTGTTCGAGAACAGCAGCCCCGCAAAGCCGGTCGTCATTACAGAGTTCGGCGCGGATGCCCTGCCCCGGCACAGAGGCAGCATCTACGACAAAGGAACCGAAGACTGCCAGACCTATGTTTACGAACGGCAGATCGAGACCATTGGAAAGATCGATTACATTAAGGGTATGGCACCCTGGATCCTTTATGATTTCCGCTGCCCGCGGCGTACAAGCCTCATTCAGGGCTACTACAACCGTAAAGGCCTTCTTTCCCCGGATAAAACCTACCGGAAACCGGCATTCTATGTCATGCAGGCGTTTTACCGCGGACTGGAACAGAAGACGATGCAATGAATGGCGAAACGTACGGCTGCTTTCACATTATATAGAGGGAAATAGGATGGAATTAATAAAAATATCTGACAGAATCTGGTTTTCGATGTATGAGACGGAGCGGGACAGACCGTGCCTTGGCTATGTGAGGGGAGATAACTGGAGTCTTGCGGTGGATGCAGGACATTCTGACGCACATGTGGAGGAGTTTTATGAGGCACTGGCGAAAGAAGATCTGCCGCTGCCTTCGCTGACCGTTATCACGCACTGGCATTGGGATCATGCATTTGGAATGCATAAGATCCACGGACTCTCCGCGGCAAATGGAAGAACGAACCGTCATCTGACAGAGTTCGCCCGGATGCTGGAAAAGGAAGGGGTACAGAAGTTCCTGGATATGGATGCTTCTATACAAAAAGAGTATGCCGGCGGCAGGGAAGTCGTGATCGTTCCTGCAGACATTGTATTTGAAGATGAACTGGTCCTTGACCCCGGCGGGGTCAGCGTCCGGCTGTTTCCGAGCATTTCGCCCCATACGGATGATACGACCCTGATCTATGTCCCCGAGGAAAAATTCCTGTTTCTGGGGGACTGTATCAGCGGAGTCTTTCCGACCTGGGAACGGGATCCTGAAAGGACCCGGCATCTGATCAGCACCCTGAAGCTGGTCGATGCGGAGAAAATGCTCGGAGGCCACTGGCTGCCCATGACAAAGCAGGAAGTTCTGGAAGAACTGGAAGAGGATATGCAGATCCCTTCTGTATGATCGGGGAAGAAGGTATGAAAATGGGTGAAAAAGATCATATCAATGCAGGATCCGCTGAGAGTATCCTGGATTATCTTGGCCTTGACCCGGGGAAGAAAACGATCCGGGTAAAATCTACGGCAGAAGCAGCGGTCCTTCGGGGGTCCTGGCATGAGATGGGCGTGCAGTATGCGCTGCAGGCTTCAGAACCGATCCGTTATCTGATCGGGTCGCAGCTTAGAAATGCAGTGGCAGGACTTGGCTCCTGGGAAGCAGTGTATAAGGAGCTGCCTGTCTACAGGAAGATGGTGGAGGATGTTTTTCCGGCTTATCTGGAATTTGTGGACGGCGTTTATGAAGGGTTAAGGAAACAGGGTTTTTCCATTGCTTATGAAGATGTTCTGAACGGTTTTCTTTCACTCTCCCTCCCGACGGGAAACGCCGACTGCATGGCGGTCTCCGCCTGGGGAGAAGCGACGTCTGACCACAGGATGTACGCGGCCATGCATTCCGACAGTTCCCACCAGGCTGTCTACACACAGCCGATGATCGTTGCGTATCCGGAAAACGGCCATGCGTTTATCAGCGCCGTCGGATTTACCAATGCATACATCAACGATGCGGGACTGATCTGCATGGGAACCTATGGTTTTGGCATGGCAGAAGGAGACATGGCAGCTGGTCTTCCCATCTGTATCGGAATTCTTTATAATGCCGCCTTCGCGTCTGATGCAGAAGAGGCCCTGAAAACCCACATCGGACATTTCCGTGTGGGAAGCGGCGAGATCATCCACTACGCGGACGTAAAAGGAAAAGCCGTTATACTGGAAACAACGGCCGGTCATTATGCGGTAAGACGTTCGGGAGAACACGGAGAAAAGAATTACCTTTTACAGTCCAATGACTGGGAAACAGAAGAAATGCAGACCTCCAACCCGGTCGGCGCGGTAATGAATAACCTGTACCGCTACGATACAGCCAGAAGATATATCGATGAACGGATAGGAAATCTCACCATGGATGTCCTTCGAGAAGCGATTTCCCAGCTCTCTTATTACGACCGGGAGACAGATTCTCTTGTTTACGAGTGGTCCGACGATCCGGAGAAGCGCTGCTTTTCTCCGGAAAATAAAGATACTCTGTACGGCTGTGTGATGCGGCGGGTCATGGATGCGGAAAAACGGACCATGTACCTGCTGATGGGCTCCCAGGATATTCTGGCATCCAAGGTGCCTGCTTCTACGGGAACTTATGCGAAAATGTCCCTTCTTAAATCACCGGAAGAGACGGTGTCTGCGGCCCTGGATGAGGCCAGGCAGCAGGTATGGAATGCCGCGAGAGATCTGGACAAAAGAAGAAAGAACCAGGAAGATATCCATCCGTACATGGCAGATTTTGATGCGGCAAGAGATGCGGTATATGAAGCGCTCAACTATCAGGTACTGGAAGGCGCTTCGGTGAATCCCGAAGAACAGCTGTCGCTGTGCGCGAAATCACTGTCCGCCTCCATGAAAGCCCAGTGCATCGCCAGAAAACTCCGACTGGGCGACATCTCGAAAATCGAATAAAAACAATTTCCTGTTTATTCGCTTTCGAGTTCTTTTCGGATCTGGACAAAAACTTTTTTCATCAGGAAAAACGCAAAGATATCTCCGGTAATATCTGCCGCAATGGTTGAAAAAGCTGCGCCGTAATAGCCGAAGAATCTGTTCAGGATAAAAAGCAGCGGCAGATACATACCCACCTGACGCAGAATAGAAAACAGAGAGGACTGTCTCTTTTTCCCGAGAGCCTGCAGGACCGTGCGGGCATTATTGTTATAGTTCATGGTGAGGACGACAAAGGCATACATCCGCACGACAGGGGTTCCAAAACGGACCGTATCCGGATCATTGATAAAGAACAGAATGAACTGGCGCGAGAAGGTGAACAGGACGACCAGGGCTAAAAGCCCCCAGGCTGTTCCGAGAATCAGTGTTTTGTCGCGCACCTCTTTTAAGCGTCTGTATTTTCTGTCCGCATAATTGTAGGAGATCAGCGGGATGACACCCTGATTCAGGCCGATGATGATCTGTCCGAAGGTATGTTCGACCTTTCGGACGATCCCGATGGCCGCAACAGCGGCATCGGAATAACCCTTGAAAATGTTCATGGCAGTTGTGTTGGTCAGGCTTGCAAGAAGAGAATGCAGAAAAGCGGGAAATCCTGTGGTGATGATTTCCATCGCATAACCTGCCCGGAAAGTAAAGGATGCAGGTTCCGTATAAAAATGCTGCTTTTTCTGCATTTTCCGGGCCATGACCAGAAAATATACCAGGGATACACAGGTTGAAATAAAGGTGGCAGAACCGGCCCCCGCCACATTCATGCGGAAAACAAAGATGAACAGAGGATCGAGGAAAATGTTCAGGATATTTCCCAGGGTGATTCCGTACATTTCGTATCTGGAATAACCATACCCCCGCATTCCTGCGCCGATCGTGGTAGACAGCAGCATCGGAATGGAGTTAAGGCAGATTACCCAGAACTGATATTCCATGGTATATCCAAGGCTGGTGGCGGATGCGCCTGAATACAGTGCGCTCTGTTTCCGGAAGATCAGAGTAAACACTGTGATCAGTATCCCTGTAAAAAGGGCAAGAAACGGAGCCAGAAGCGCAATATCTTCCGCCTTTTTGCGGTCCTTCGCGCCAAGAGAGGCGGCAATGACAGCACAGCTTCCGATACACATCAGGTTTGAGAGGGCTGTGAGGATGAGCATCAGGAAGGCAGATACCGTGAGGGCGGCAACCATGGAACTGTTATTTAGCCGTCCGATATAGTATGTATCTGCCAGATTGTAGATGACATTGGCAAGCTGGTTTACGACATTGGGGATGGCCAGCGTAAGGATCGCCTTATAGGGAGGCATGTTTTCAAATATCTCGGTTCTGGATATTTCTTTTCTGGACATTTTTTTTCTGAACATTTCTTTTCCCGACATGAAAGTCAATTCATCTTTGGATGTGAATGGGTTTGATGATAATAGAGTGTGAGACAAAAGACTTCTGAATCCGGAAGGAACGAAAACAGAGGCCTGTCATCGCTTATGAAGGATGAAAGACCCCTGTTTAAATTCATTTATACGATCACAAGCCGGAAGGATTATTCTCCGAAAACTGCCTTATAATCTGCCTGGAACTTGGCAATTCCCTGATCTGTCAGCGGATGTTTTGTCATCTGCTCGATAACTTTATACGGAACCGTGGCAATATGTGCGCCTGCCAGAGCGCTTTCCGTTACATGGACTGGATTACGGATACTTGCGGAGATGATTTCTGTTTTGATATCATGGATGTCAAAAACTTCCGCAATGTCTCTGATCAGGTCAACACCGGACATATTGATGTCGTCAAGACGGCCTACAAAAGGAGAAACATAGGTAGCACCTGCACGGGCAGCCAGCAGAGCCTGGTTAACAGAGAAAACAAGAGTAACGTTTGTTTTGATCCCTTCTGCAGCAAGAACCTTTACCGCTTTTAAGCCTTCCACTGTCATGGGGATCTTGACTACCATGTTCGGATGAATGGCTGCGATCTCACGTCCTTCTGCGATCATGCCTTCCGCATCGGTGGTAGTGGCTTTTACTTCTCCGGAGATCGGTCCGTCGACGATGGAAGTGATTTCTTTGATGACCTCTTTGAAATCACGGCCTTCTTTTGCAATCAGAGAAGGGTTTGTCGTAACACCGCAGATAACACCCATGTCATTTGCTTTTCGGATGTCTTCTACATTTGCCGTATCCACAAATAATCTCACTTGTTTTTCCTCCTTGTGCATTTTATAAGACAATAATTACAATACCAGTGTAGCATATATTAATCCGATTTGCCATAAAAATTTGCAAATACACGGGGAAGGCCCTGATGTGCACGCTATTATCGTGCACATCAGGGCCTTCCCCGTGTATTCATGTTTACGTTTGGTTTATTCAGCCGGTGCCTCGTCTACTGCTATGATACGGCCCTCTCCATAGGGATTTTCATATTCTTCACCGACAACACCGGAAAGCTTATCGGTAATGTAGGTAAGGAGTACCTGATTATCCAGCATGACCTCATCCTGAAGGATCTTTGCTCCGTCAAACATGGTGTAGCCGTCGCCGTTATCCTTGAGCATATAGTTATGAGATGCAAGGGTGTAGGTCTTTTCAAGATCAAGAGGTTCATCACCTATCATGACATTCTTAACGCGGTACTCGCCATCGTGGCCGCTCCAGAGGCCTTCTTCATTCTGCGTGCAGGCGTTGGGAAGATAGGTATGGATCTCGTAACTCAGGCCGGAAACCTGAAGGAAGCCGCCGTTTTCACTGGGAACGACTCTGGCGCCCCATTCAAGCGCATCCAGAACCTGCTGGCCGGTTACTTCGATCACACACATCAGGTTGCCGTAGGGATGGACGGTAAGGATATTGTTTCTGGTAATATCACCTGCCGGGATATTGTCACGGATGCCGCCGCCGTTGCAGAAAGCGATATCGGCGCCGCTTAATATGCGGTATGCATCGGCACAGAGATCGCCGAGGTTTGTTTCGGCGCGGCGGATGATACGGATAGGCTTATTGGACTCATCAACAGCTGTGGGATCTACGATGGTAAGATCTACATCTGTATGAGCGACTACTTCAGCAAGGCTTGCATTCAGTTCATCTGTAGCAGCTGAAACTGCCTCGGTGACCGGATTGCTGATCTCAAATACCTCGGGTGCACTTTCATCAAGAGTCCAGGTAAGAAGTTTATTTTTAATGGAACCGTCCGTCTTAAATGTTACCTTTCCGATATTCTCGAGTTTGGTGCCGCATGCGGAACGGATAACGTCCTTTCCGTCTTTGTTTTTTACAACAGCCTGATCGGTATCATGGCTGTGGCCGTCGAGTATGACATCGATACCGGTGGTATTTGTAATGATGTCCTCGTAAGTCCAGGGTATGCACTCCGCTTCATTTCCTAAATGTGCAACAGCGATGACATAGTCTGCTCCCTCGGCTCTGGCGGCATCGACAGCTTCCTGAACTTTGGAATAAAGAAGTTCGCCGGTTTCATCCTGGAAGAAGCCGTAGATATAATTGCCTTCTTCATCTTTGAAATAGGCCGGCGTGGAGGAAACCAGGGTCCTGGGTGTCGTGATGCCGACAAAGGCAAATTTGACGCCGTCAAATTCCTTGATGACATACGGTTCAAACACAAGTTCGCCTTCGTGATTGAAATTGCAGCTGATGTAGGAGCATTGAGTCTTGCCGGCAAGTTCAAGAAAACGATCCATACCATAATCGAACTCATGATTGCCCGGTATTGCGATATCATATCCGGTAGCATTCATCAGGTCGATCATAGTACCGCCCTTGGTCATGGTACCGATCGGTTCGCCCTGTATAAAGTCACCGTCGTCTACCAGGAGAGTATATTTTCCCTCATTTTCATAGGATTTGCGGACCTGATACAGACCTGCCAGTCCAAACCCTCTTTCGATGCCGCAGTGGACATCGCTGGTAAAAAGGATCACCAGATCATTCTGGAGGGCAGGGGCTTCGGCTTCTTCAGCCAGGATGGATGCCGGTGTAAAGACCAGGGCTGCGCCGAGCATCATTGCTAATAATTTTTTCATATCTCATTCCTCCTTTTAATTATAAATTTTAATTATAATAATTATAATATGAAACCAGCCATATAAATGAATCATAACAAATTCTGGTGACAGATGCAAGTTGTATATGAAATTTCGCCAGACTCCCGGCATAATTTTGCTATTATGAATAATCAGGCGGAAATGTCATTCTATTGGATGAAATTTATGATTCTCTGGTCACGGAAGAAGCCTTCCGGTAGAGTTCCGGCGTTGTCCCCATCCATTTAAGGAAGATCCTGCCGAAATAGCTTGGCGTCGAAAAGCCGCACATGGCGGCGATGTCTTTTGCCTTTAATTCCGGGTTATGTTCCAGATAATGCCTTGCCTGCCGGATGCGGATCGCGGTCAGCTCATTCATGATCGTATGGCCGGTCTCCTGCCGGTAGAGGGTACAGATATATTCTTTGGACAGATGCACATGTTCCGCGACATCTTCCAGCGAAACGGAGCCGGAAAAGTGTTCTTCCAGATATTCCTGGATCTGGCGGACGTTTTCATTGGGAGAGGCAGATTCCTGCCCGGCATTTTCATTTGTCTCCTGTGAAAGACAGAGGAGCATTTCATAACAGAGGGCAGAGTAGGCCTGGGGATCTTTATTATCGGCATGAGC
>CACZPF010000040.1 GCA_902782975.1 uncultured Lachnospiraceae bacterium | reverse complement strand
TTGCTGCGACATAAGTAAGAACAGTCTTGAACATTTTTGTTTTCTCCTTTGTTTTTTCATTTTTTTCTTCAGCCCTGAGGGCTGAGTTGTTTTTCTCTTGTTTACGGGCAAAGTATAGCATAGGCTCTATCACACTACTATCACAAAAGCCTAAAGATTTTAGAAATTTCTCAATATTTCTTTAGAAAAAGCAGAGACTGCTTCACCGCTGCTGGTGAAACAGTCTCTGCTTTTTTCAGGAAACATATTAAATTTTTTTACAAGAATAAAATACTTATTCGCATTTTATGATCTCGGATAAGCAGGCGGGCGTGGGAGGAGGCCGTGTTGGAAAACCGCATGGTTTTTCAATGAGGTGTCCCACCTCGCCGTAAACGAAAGCACGATTTCCAAATTAAGCATTGCTTGCCTATCAGACTCTTGATTCCTTTTCCAATGACTTGAGCAAAGCCTGCTTTTTCTCATAGTCATCCATATACATGTTAAGGGCACGTTCTATGGCGACTGTTTTAGGTTGTCCAGATTTCTCACAGAAATCAGCCAATCTGTCATAAACCGTCATTTCCATTCTGATGGTAACAGGCTTGTATTCTTTGGTTCGCGGTCTTGCTGCCATTTACGCACCTCCCCTTATGATTGATATGGCGTGTTTGGAGCAGCTGCTTTTGAAACTGTGGACTGAGGCATAGCCTGGACATATCTGATCCCTTTGTTCTGCTGCTTCCGCATCTCACGATAAACAATTTCGGACAGTGCATTCATGACAGCATCGTATTTGGCTTTGTCTTCGAAAAGTGCTGTATAAGTGTCCTGGGCTTCCATATAGCTATCCTGGGCTGCATCTCCAAACGCCTTTGGGAAAATACTGCTTGCAAAAATCTGCGGGTCAGTAGTCTGAGCCATGCTTATAAGCTTGGTGTTTTTCATCAGTTTATTTTTCAGTGCAGTCAGGACAACTCTATCTCCGTCTGTGAAATTGCCTTTATACTTTTCGTTGATTTTTTCAATGACTTCATCCAGTGGCGTATCAGGGTCCAACCCGACAGCACTCTTCTGTTTGGCCGGTTCATATACCCCTTTCAGGTCATCAAGTTTTATAGAGCCTTCAAATGTTTTCTGGAGCTTATAGTACTCGAGCTGAAGTTTGTTCTCCAGATCAAGCATCTTTACAGACTCGCCCGGCAGCAATTTAATCAGATATGACAGGAAAAGGTATTCTTTATGCAGCTCTTTATCGAACATGCGTGTAATCTGAGATATATAGCTATACCAGCGAATTAGGCTTCTGGTTTGCCGCCGGAACTGGTAGCGATCATCCGTCGATTTCAGATTATACCGATCGGCAACCGGTTTTAATGCACTCGTCATACGTCCCATCGCCGCAGCATCCTGAGGTCCTGCTGCTGACCAGACCTGATAAAACGCTTCGATATCGGCATCTGTATAAACGGCGAAATCACGGAGCTCTTTCTGCGTCTTGTAAATCAGATCGGCATTGACTTCAGCTTCCAGGAACGTTTCCTCATAGAAGGGCTGGAAGGCATCGTATATATCTTCCTTGTTGTTGACGAAGTCCAGAATAAAGGTGTCTGTCTTTCCGGGGCATGTACGATTGAGGCGGCTGAGCGTCTGGACAGCTTTTACACCCTTGAGTTTTTTGTCCACAATCATCGTGTGCAGGAGAGGTTCATCAAAACCGGTCTGATATTTTTCAGCTACTACCAGAACGTTGAAATTATCATGGAATTCTGCTTTTGTCTGTGCTTCCGAAATGTGCGTTCCGTCTTTACGGACGTTCAGACCGGATTCAGTGTATTCTTCTCCCCCATCCGGAACAGAGCCGGAGAATGCTGCGAGAATATCAATATCGGTATAGTGATGGTTTTCAATGTACCGCTTTATCTCATGATAATAGCGTACGGCAGCAAGCCGGGAGGATGCAACAACCATCATCTTTCCCCGGCCGCCGATTGCATGCTTTGTTGTCGAAAGGAATGTTTCTACAATAATTGCAGCCTTCTGAGAAATATTCGTAGGATGCAGCTCCTGATATTTCTTGATAATCTTGGCAGCCCGGCTGGCCGGCACTTCAGGATTATCCTGAATCGTCTTGGCAATGCGGTAGCATGTTTTATAGGTCATGTAGTTCTGGAGGACATCAAGAATAAACCCCTCTTCAATTGCCTGCCGCATACTGTAGATATGGAACGGATGGAATGAACCATCTTCATATTCCGTTCCGAACATTTCCAGCGTCTGCCCTTTTGGTGTAGCAGTAAATGCAAAGTAGGACAGGTTTTTGTGCCTGCCGTGTGCCAGAAGTTCCTGAACGATCCTGTCCTTCGAGTCAATCTCGTCTTCTGCCTTGCCTTCGATTTCCGCATACTCACGAAGTGCGTCTTCTGTGTCAGCCAGAGCAGCTCTCAATTTGACAGCAGAATTACCGGTCTGGGATGAGTGTGCTTCATCGACGATGACAGCAAAGCATCTGCCATCGGCATCATCAACCACATTATAAATTACGGGAAACTTCTGCAGCGTTGTAACAATAATACGGGATCCGTTATTAATTGCGTTCTTCAGATCCTGAGAAGTCTTTCCTTCTCCAATTGTTTCCACTGCTCCTAGTGTATGGTCAAACCCGGAAATGGTCTCCTGCAGCTGCTGATCCAGTACTGTTCTGTCCGTGACAACGATCACACTGGAGAATACAGGATTATTGTTCCGGTCGTGTAAGGATGCCAGACGGTATGCTGTCCATGCGATGGAGTTGGATTTACCGGAACCGGCTGAATGCTGAATCAGGTAGTTGTGTCCGGATCCGTTTGCAGATACATGAGCAATAAGCTTTCGTACTACATCTAGCTGATGATAGCGTGGGAAAATCAGAGTTTTTTTCTTGATAACTTTTTCCGTACCATCCGGCTGCAGCTTTTTCTCTTCGGTGATCTGCAGATGAATAAATTTCTGCAGAATATCCATCATGCTGTCCTTCTGGAATACCTCTTCCCAGAGGTAGGCAGTAGGATAACCGTTCGGATT
>CACZPF010000039.1 GCA_902782975.1 uncultured Lachnospiraceae bacterium | reverse complement strand
GCCGCCGTCATCATTATATCCTGCCATTTTATTAAAGAAAGAACCTTTGGCAGTAACCTTCCCGCCGGAGGAGCTGACAAGAAATACCAGCGGATCATCCTGAGTACCCGTCCCAGTAAAGGGAACAGAATCATAATCGAGGACCTGGTAGAAGGTCGCATGGCCGTCATTGATATCCAGAAGATTCTGCGGAAGAATAGGCGTCGGTGAAACATTTGGAAGGTCCTGCGGTACCCCCCCCGCCCCGTCGATAAAGCTGATCGTTCCATTGCCGATCGTTCCAGGCACCTCTTCCCGGATAGGTCCGGAATCCAGCAGATCCCCGCCATCGGACAGAAGATCACCGGTGACCTCGCCTGCGCCGCCGGAAATCTGGTCTTCCGTTTCATAGGAAACCTGGGGATAGTCGCTGTAAACGCCGGAATCAGCCGGATCCGCTGCCGGTTCTGCATAGGAAGGCTGCTCTTCATAAAAACTCTCATCAATAGCGGACCCGATATCAACGGACCCTGTGTCTTCCGTCAGAACACTGCCTTCAGAGGAACCTGCCTCATCAAAAAGGAAAACATCCGGCTCCCCTTCAGCCCCTGCCATTACCCCGGCAGTATCCAAAGACCCGGAACCATAAAAGGCACTGTCCGGATAACTCCCGTCAGCCAGCAGATCTGCCGCCAGGAAAAACGGCCTGACCGCGGCTGCCAGAAGAGCCCCCCTGTGATCCGTCACCAGAGGTGAGCCATTCGAAGATACCCCGTAGGACGAAGTACTGACATCGATCGGTCCGCCATTCTGAAGGCTCCACAGACGGGCATTTGCTGTCTGAAGATCCTGTTCCTGAAGCTGTCTCCGAAGCCGTGCGATATTCAGTTCCATCTCCACGAGGGTCATGTCAAAAGAGATCAGTTTATCTCCCGGCTTTACATAATCTCCTTCCTGTACATATACTTCATCTATATTTACATCGCCGTCGATCCGGATCGTCTGGGTAACGTTTGTCGTTATATTTCCATCCAGCGTGGTACTTGCCATATAATAATTATCCGCCACACTGTCTACACTCACCACCAGAACTTCTTTCTCATTGGACTTTCTCATATAATTCAGTCCATAATAGATTCCGACGCCGACGATGCCGAGGATAATCAGGATAACGATCGTTCTTCGGATGATCTTTTTCATATAACCTCCCGGGGGGCTGCCCCCTGCTCCGCCCCGCGGAGCATTCCGTCGAAAATCGTAACCATACGCCGGGCGTGTTCGGCGATTCCTTTATCATGCGTGATCATCAGAACAGAAACACCTTCGTCATTCAGCTTCTGAAAAAGCTCCATGACCTGGGCTCCGGATCTACTGTCCAGGGCACCTGTAGGCTCATCCGCCAGCAGAAGCCTGGGATTGTTCACGATCGCTCTGGCAATGGCCACCCTCTGCCGCTGGCCGCCGGAAAGCTGGTTCGGCATAAAGTTTACACGGTCAGAGAGGCCGACCCTCTCGAGCGCCGCAAGAGCACGCTCTTTTCGTTCCGAACGCTTTACCCTTGCATAGGTCAGCGGCATTTCTACATTGGCAAGGGCAGACTGCCTGGGAAGCAGATGAAAACTCTGAAATACAAACCCGATCTTCTTCAGCCTTATATCAGACATTTCATTTTCCGTGCACCGGCTGATATCCACGCCGTCCAGGAACATTTTTCCGCTCGTAGCCTGATCAAGGCACCCGATGATATTCATCAGCGTACTCTTGCCGGACCCTGAAGGACCCATGATGGCAACATACTCGCCTTCTTCCATGGAGAAATTGATATCCTTCAGAACAGGAACTACCATTTTGCCCTGATAATAATCTTTATATATATTCTGAAGTTCAAGAATCATATTTTACTCTTTTCGTTAAATCCGATACCCCGTCAGTTACCTGTGGCCGGCATAAGATCGCCCCATACAGCATTCTCATCAAAACCCTGTATGGTCGATTCATCGACAACACCACCGGACCCTTCGCCCCAGGGATCAGTATTAGAATCATCATAGATCACCTCCGGCTCGCCTTCTTCTGAATCATAGCCGGGATCGTTCACAGAACCGCTGCTGCTTCCGGAACCGCCATTGCTTCCGGAACTGCTGCTTCCGGAACCGTTACTGCCTCCGGAACCTGTGCCGGAAACAGCTCCGGCAGAAGCAGGCACTTCCGTCCTCTCCGCTTCCGTACGATCATCTCCGAAGTTTCCCGTAAACTCCTGAATATAGCTGTCGGCGCCTTCTCCCGTAAAGTCCGGATCTTCTACTACATTGCCGTTCTCATCGTAGATCACATAATCAAAATCTTCATCGATCACGTAGTCCCCTTCTGTACTATCCCCCGGGGCAGATTCATCTTCTTCTCCAATGCTGTCCGCGATAAAATCCACTCCATCCTCGCCGGATCCGGCTTCTTCATCTCCTGCAAACCAGGCTGACATCGTCTGCTCATTGGTTCCGTTGACTGTGACCATGCCTTCTGCCAGTTTGCTGGTCGGGAAAGCGATCCGATCATCGTTGGAGAGTCCCTCCCGGATCTCATACTCCATCAGATCAGGATCATGTTCTCCAAGAATAAGCGCCCGTTTTTCCAGACGGTTATTTTCGGATGCAGCCCAGACATAAGGCGAATCCGTATCCAGGCCCGCGATAAAGAACTCACTGAGCCAGACGCCTTCACGGCTGGCAGTCAAAGAATCTTCCGATATCTCGATATAAACATGCTGCCCGAGCATCAGATCTTCCGAGGATTCCAGTTCCACATAGAAGGGATAAGTGCTTGAACTTGTCTGATTATCCCCGCCGGAGTCCATCATTCCCCAATAAGAACCTCCGCCGGAGTTTGTGCTGGCATTTTCACGGTCTACATTGCCCATGGTGCCGTACCATGTCCGGGTCTCGTCCACCCGCGAACGGATCAGCACCGGAGAACCGGGAATAATGCTGCTGACATTCAGTTCGTTTACCGTACCCTTGACTCTGTAAGCGCCTGTGCTGAGGATGGTAATGAACGCGTTGCTGGTGTCCTGTGAACCGGAATAGCTGAAACTGTCCTCTTCGAGGGTATCCGTGATCGAATCGCCCGTTCCGGTATTCATCTTCGACGTATCAATTTTCTGAATGATCCCGTCGATCTCGCTTCGGACCTCTGTGTTCACAGAGGCGCCTTCCAGCTTTTCTATCTCGGCCTGCTTCTTTTTCTGATCATATTCATTTTTCTTCAGATTCATCCGGTTGGTCTCAATTTCGACCGTATAGGAAAGCTGCGCATCTGCTTTTGCATTTGCTTTCTCTCTTTCCAGCGTTGCGATCTGATCCTGATAGCTTAACGCCTCATTTTTTAATCGCTCCAGGTCGAGCTGTGCCTGCTGAAGGTTTTCCTGGATACTGCTCAGATCATACTTGAAGAGTACCTGGCCTCTGGCCACTTCGTCCCCGACCTTGACCTCTACTTCGCCGACCCTGCGGCCATTGTCGATCTTGATCTCAAGCGTATCCTGTGCCTCCACAACACCGGCATACCGGTTCTGGACTCCGGAAGAAACACCCATTAAAGTACCGACAGCCGTTACATAAACCGTTTCTGCCTGTACAGCGCTCCCCAGGCCCAGCCTGCTCATGGCATCATTGATATCCAGATTCCAGATTTTCCAATCATTGTATGTATGATAATACCAGCCTTCGGCGGCGCCTGCCGCCGCTGCCAGTACGATTATACAGACAAGCAGACCTTTTTTCATAACCAACCTCCATGTACCATGCATCAGACATACGCTGCTTTCATGACATGTGACGCCTTCATAACGGGCATCACTCTTATAACAGACATTGCTCTTAAACAGTCGCTGCCTTCTTTTCATGCGGCGTCATCAATAACAGCCTTTTCGTGCATGCCGGCATCCCTGAACAGAAGCCGTTCTCGTTTTGTAAAAACTTCATTATAATAATTTTATTATAATTATAACATTACTTAACATAAAATGAAAGTCCTGTACTATTCCTCCTTGCCCCGGATCACAGCCCTTCAGCAAGAACGTAAAGTACCATTTCTCTTAAATATTTCACAATTTTTTCTCCTGAATTTTATCCAAAATGCTCAAAGTACATTTTATCGTACACAAATACCGCCTATTTTTTGACTTTTAGAACTGAATCTGTTAAAATGGACAATGAAGTTTGTGTGACATCTCTGGGACAATGGAAAGGAATCGTACCAATGAAGACCCTCAGGATCGTACTTACCTGCGTTTTTGCAGTATTTCTGATCGTTGCCGGAGGCTGTTCTTTTACAGGATCTTCGGCTGTCAGAAAAGGACTGACAAAAGAACTGAACTATTTAAAGAACCTTGACTCAGACCAGGATTTTTCCATGCTGTCTTACCAGGAGCTTTTTCCGGATGCGGACGGGTCGGACTCTTCAGCGATCCAGGATATTTTTGTGCTCTTCTTTAAGGACTTTGATTATAAAATCCAGAATATTACCCTGGATGATAAATCGGACACGGCCACTGTGTCCGTTAAACTGTCTACTCTGGATGCATCTTCCCTCGCCAGGGATTACGCTGTACACTCTCTGCAAATTCAGATCGATCAGATCTCCGGTATTTCCACGCAATCCCTTCAAACGCTCAATGATCATTGCCGGCTCCTCAATCATCTTCTTAAAACCAGTGAATATAAGGTTACGGAATCTCTCTGCGATATCCCCATGATTAAAACAGAAAACGGCTGGGTTATAAAAAGGTCCATCGATGTTGAAAACGCCCTTACAGGAGGTCTCATCACCTTTCTGTCAGATCCTTTCATCCTTTCTCCCGAAGAAACAATGGACGTTTATCTAAAAGCCATCAAGGAAATGAATCTGCCCGAAATGAGCAGTTTTCTTGGCCTGGCCGATCTTTCCTTCGAAGAAGACAACGACGCAAAACACGATATTGCCGAAGCACTCTGCCGGCAGGTTCTGAAAACGTTTGATTATCAGATTCTGGGTGCGCAGACGAATGCACCTGAAGCAAGCGTCGAAACACGGATCACCACATTTGACAGTGACGCCATCATCACATCCTGCAGAGAAGACCTTGCGCAGTACATGAATTCTCCGGATGCTGTGATCGACGGCTACAGTAAGCGATACAAAAAGTCATTTGATCTTCTTCTATCCCATTTAAAAACAAATGAAGCAACCGTGCAGAAGAATGTAACATTCATCCTGATCAACGACGGAATTTCCTGGAAAATGGAATCTCCTGAGCAGTCCCTGGGACCCGCCCTGTTCGGCACGTTAACTGAAGGCTCATTGGATCTCGGCGGATCATAAACACATCGGCCTGTCTAATGCAATACAGTTAGTCTGACATCCCGGACATCCGGCAGAAATTGTTCAGTTTCTGACCAGTCGTTCTGTTAATCATAGCATAATATAAAAAAGCCCTCGTAAAATCAGATATCCCGCAAAACAAATTGTCCGGTATCTTTTTCTACAGGGGCTTTTTTCAATTAATGTTTTGAACTGACAGCTTTCGCTGTCATCGTCCGGAGAAAATAGTGGATTTTTACGTGCAGGCACGATAAATCCATTAAACAGCATCTTTAATCTGGTATATTATTCTTCCACAACGGAAAGGAACAGTTCTTTCAGCTGCTTTTCATCCACGCGGCTCGGTGACTTTGTCATCAGGCAGGAAGCATCCTTCACCTTCGGGAAAGCGATCACGTCGCGGATACTGTCGACCTTTGCCATCAGCATGACCAGACGGTCAAGGCCATAGGCCAGCCCGGCGTGAGGCGGAACACCGTATTTGAAGGCATCCAGAAGGAATCCGAACTGCTCATGTGCTGCTTCTTTTGTAAAGCCGAGCGCTTCGAACATGCGCTCCTGAATATCATCCTGATGGATACGGACAGAGCCGCCGCCGATCTCGTTGCCGTTCAGGACGATATCATATGCCTTTGCTCTCACAGCTCCAGGATCCGTGTCCAGAAGAGGCAGATCTTCTTCCATCAGCATGGTGAAAGGATGGTGCATGGCTGTAAAACGGTTCTCTTCCTCACTCCACTCAAGAAGCGGGAACTCAGTCACCCATACAAAGCGGTATTCATTTTTATCCAGAAGGTCCATCTGCCTGGCCAGTTCCAGACGAAGCGCGCCAAGAACATCGTAAACCAGTTTTTTCTTATCGGCTGCAAACAGAAGGAGATCTCCATTTTCACCTTCCATGGCCTTTACAAGAGCATCCATCTCTTCGTCTGTCATAAACTTACCAAAAGAAGATTTAAGGCTTCCATCCTCTCCGATGGCAATATAGGCGAGACCTTTGGCGCCATAGCCTTTTGCAAATTCTACCAGCTTGTCGATCTTTTTGCGCGGCATGGCCCCCTGCCCCTTTGCATTGATTCCGCGGACAGAACCGCCGGCCTCAAGAGCTCCTGTAAACACAGAAAAGCCGCAGGTTTTAACGAGCTCGCTGACATCATGAAGTTCCATACCGAAACGCATATCCGGCTTGTCGGAACCAAACCGGTCCATCGCTTCCTGCCAGGTGATCCGCTCGATGGGAAGCTTTACATCCACATCCAGCGCTTCCTTGAACAGAAATGCAAGGAACCGTTCATTCACATCGATCACATCATCCACATCCACAAAAGAAAGCTCCATGTCGATCTGGGTGAATTCCGGCTGACGGTCTGCACGAAGGTCCTCGTCACGGAAGCATCTGGCGATCTGAATATACCGGTCATAGCCTGAGCACATCAGAAGCTGCTTGTACAGCTGCGGAGACTGGGGAAGACCATAAAAGCATCCGGGATGAATACGGGACGGCACAAGATAATCTCTCGCTCCTTCAGGCGTGCTCTTTCCGAGCATCGGCGTCTCGATCTCCAGGAACCCCTCTCCGGCAAAGAACTGACGGGTAAGACTCATCACCCGGCTTTTCAGCATGATATTCCTCTGGAGATCCGGACGTCTAAGATCAAGATAACGATACGCAAGACGCACTTCGTCACGAGTCTTGCTGTTCTCCTCGATAGGGAACGGCGGAACCTCAGATTCCGAGAGAATACGGAAATAATTGACCCTCAGTTCGATTTCGCCGGTCGCCAGGTTTTCGTTCACCGCGCCGCCTCTTTTCTCCACGACACCGGTAGCCGCGATAACAAATTCGCTGCGGAGTCTTCCGGCTTTTTCAAAATCAGATTCGGAAACGCTTCCGTTCTCGAAGATCAGCTGCATAATACCGGAACGGTCTCTAAGATCGACGAAAATAATGCCTCCCTTGTTTCTTGCTTTCTGTACCCAGCCCATCAGGGTTATTTCGGACCCGATCTTCTGAGTGGTAACTTCTGCGCAGCGGCATGTTCTCTTCATGCCTTTCATGCTCTCAGCCATTTGAATTGTTGCTCCTTTCTTTTTTCCGGAGGCTGGTTTAAGCCTCTTCTCAGTTTCTGAAAAACTCCTTGATCTCAGTATATCCCTCCTGGGTCAGCTGATCCTTCTGGAATTTTTTGTTCTTTTTCATGGCGGTGATATTGACCTGCACACCCTTTTTGCGTTCTTCGGCTGCTTCCCGGAAGACGTTTTCCAGGATTTCCTGCGGAAGGTTTTTATCCAGCAGAAACGCTTTCTTTACACTGGTCCCCGGAACCTCATATCCTCTTTCAAGCAGAAGCATGACAATCCGTTCAAAGCCAATGGAAAAGCCGCAGGCGCAGGTATCATTGCCCGTGAATTTGCCGATCATCTCATCGTAACGGCCGCCTCCGCCCACGGACCCGCCGAATTCATCCATGGAGATCTCAAAAATCGGACCGGTATAATAAGACATGCCTCTTACCAGAGTCGGATCAAAGACCATCTTGAAATCACCGGTCTTTACACTGTCCACCGTCTGAATAATGGCCTGGAGATTCTCAGCCACGCCTTCCTTCAGAACATCTTTCAGTGTTTCGCCAAGAGACTTTACCGCTTCCACATCACTGCCGATATTCTTAAAAAGGCCGAGATATTTTTCGACTGTCTCACGGGCAAATCCTTCGGCGATCAGTTCCTCTGAAACCCCTTCAAGCCCGATCTTGTCCATCTTATCCAGAATAATAAATACGGTATCGAAACTCTCCTCCGGGAAACCGCTCCAGGCTGCCATAGCCTTTAAAATACGGCGGTCATTGATCCGGATGGAAAAGCCCCGGAAATCCAGTCTTGAAAGCAGTGTGGTCGTGGCAAGAACAAGTTCGATCTCCGCCAGGTTCGTATTATCCCCGAGAATATCGATGTCACACTGCATAAACTGGCGGAACCGTCCTCTCTGGGGTCTGTCGGCACGCCAGACATTGCCCATCTGAAGCGCCTTAAATGGGGAAGGAAGATCGTTTGCATTATTCGAATAATATCTTGAAAGAGGAACCGTCAGATCATACCGCAGTCCGGAATCCACCAGATCTGCTTCAGAACCTGCCTCGGCAAGCTTAAGCTTCTCGCCCCTTTTCAGGATCTTAAAAATCAGTTTTTCATTTTCTCCTCCCTGCTTGCTGGAAAGATTCTCGATGTGTTCGACAGCCGGCGTTTCGATCTGCGTAAAACCAAATGTCTGATAGGTCTCACGAATCTGATTCATCACATAGCTGCGGATCTCCATTTCCTTCGGGAGAATGTCCTTCATGCCGGTAACCGGCTTTTTCTTCATAGCCATTCCTTTTTCTCCTGTCTGTATATTACAATCTCAGACCCCTGCAGAACGCACGGCTGAGATTAAATTCGGTTTTTTTTCTTATTCCCTTTTCTTATTTCCTTTTCTTATTTCTTTGGCATCATCTATGGTGTGGATGGCTCTCTGAAAGGCAATAAACACATTCATATCAAAGTGTTTTACCTCCTCGATCATAAGATCCATGGCGGTAGCGTGATCAAAAGCCCTGCGGTACGGCCTGTCCTGGCGAAGTGCGGAATAAACATCACAAACCCGCAGTATACGGGCTCCCAGAGGGATCTCTTCCCCTGCAAGGTTGGCAGGATAGCCGCTGCCGTCGTAATTTTCATGATGATACAGAATACTTTCCAGGACAAATTCAGAGTATCCCTGATTCTTGAGTTCCAGATATCCCAGGGTCGAATGAGCCCGGACATATTTGAGTTCGTCGATCATCATGGGATCAGTCATCTGTCCGTCAATATACCCCCCAAGCCTCAGCTTTCCGATATCATGCAGCATGCCGGCCAGAGCCAGCTGATAACAGATATCCGCGGACAGGCCAAGATAAGTGCCAACTTTCCATGCCAGATTGCTGACCGCTATCCCATGAGAAAGCTCCGCGCTTAAGTCAATCCGATGTTTCATAACAAACCTCCATGCACGGTGACGTTACTGCTTCAAAACCTTCAGAATTCCCGCAGGAACGCAGCCGGTACGTCCGCCGGGCATTAAAGGAAATCCCTTACTGCCTTTTCTTTACGGGCAATCATTTCATCTATGCGGGAAATATACTGACCGACATCTTTCACGTTCTCCACCCGCTCGATCCTTTTCCCGCCATCCATCACCAGCTTACAGGAACCCCCTGCGCCAAGGGCAATGATGGGCTGTTTTTCTTCCATAATCAGTATATTGTAAATCCCCGCTTTGTCAACCTTTGCATAGCCCACATTTTCAAAATTTCCCTTCATATTCTTCTGGCGGTACAGATAGTAGGGAAACATGGAGAGCTTTCCGGCCGTTTCCATGGTACGGTCCAGAATCTCCTGACTGTTGATGAAGTTCATCTTCCGGTATTCATCCCGGAAGATATTCAGCCTGGCAGAACGTTTTACAGCAAGACTGTGCACGGTTAAACTGTCCGGGGCCAGTATTTCTATCTCATCGAGGGTATGATCCGTCATGGTTTTGTCTTCCCCTGGAAGGCCCATAATCAGATCCATATTGATATTGTCAAAGCCAGTTTTTCTGGCGAGATAAAAGGCTTTCTTTATATCTTCCACCGTGTGGCGCCGTCCGATCAGATCCAGCGTCTGCTGGTTCATGGTCTGCGGATTTACGGAAATCCGGCTTACAGGGAACTCTTTCAGAGCCTTCAGTTTTTCCTCCGTAATACTGTCCGGACGTCCTGCTTCGACAGTAAATTCTATGACTCCGTCATAACCGAAGGTATCGGAAAGGACATGCAGAAGCCTGCGTATCTGGTCCGGCTCCAGTGTGGTAGGCGTACCGCCTCCCATGTAGATGGTATCCAGCCTGCGGCCATTCTCGCGCATCAGAGCATAGACAGATCGCATCTCCCTGATCAGGGCATCCAGATACTGGTCCGTTCTGTCCTTCCACAAAGACAGCGGATAAGAGCTGAAAGAACAATAAAGGCAGATGCTGGGACAGAAAGGAATTCCAAGATACAGGCTGTATCCGTTCTCATAATGAATGTTTTTAAGGATCTCTTCTTCTCTTACCGCAATTTCTGCCGCAAGCAGGGCTTTTCTCTCGCTGACCCGGTACTGCTTCTGCATCTGGCCGGCAGCCTCCTGACGATCCATTCCTGCTTTGATCATCTCCGATGCCAGTTTGACAGGACGAATACCAGTAAGATTCCCCCATGGAAGCGTCCGCCCGGACAGCTTTACGAGAAGATCATACAGCAGGATCTTCAGAATATCCTTATTCTGTTTACGCTGATCGTGTACGGCCTGTCGTTCCCCGGGAGTACAAAGAAGAAGGGCATTCCGGTCGAATCTACTGGCCTGCCCTTCGATCTGTGCTGCTCTGACAATTCCTTTTGTAAAGCCGGCGGCAGAGCCGCCTGCTTCCTGTACATCGTGATCATGATCTGCCTTTTTCAGATCCTGCAGACACTCTCCGGACACATCCGTTCCCTTCGTATCTTCCCCGGCAGATTCATACTGTATGACGAATTCTCCGTTCTCACGGCTTACCACAAGAAACAGAAAATAGTCATTCAGATCGGGCACTTCAGCGGGACCGTACATGCTCACGATCTCTTTCCCTGGATAAAAAGCCCGCACCAGTTCATAAATATCATGTTCAAAGTCTGTATCCAGAAAACAGATTCCAATCTTACACAAATGGATTATTCCTCACTTCATAGCCAATGGTGGTAAAGGATTCATGGCCGGGATAAACCGCCGTATCTTCCGGCAGAGATGACAAAAGCCTGTGCAGGCTCTTCTGCATATCCTGCATGCTGCCTCCGGGAAAATCCGTCCGGCCGCAGGAACCGCGGAACAGCGTATCTCCGCTGAAAAGCACACCCTCATCCTTTATATAGTAGCAGCAGCTCCCGGGCGTATGTCCGGGGGTATGCAGAACCTGAATGTCAAACCCGGCGATCCGGAAAGTGTCCAGATCATTCATCATCATATCCGGAACGATGGCGACAGAATTCTTCCGGTAGATCGTCATGTTCGCCATGGGAGAAGCAAGAAGGTCCTGTTCGTCCTTCATTGCATAAACCGGGATATGATAGGCATTTTTCAGATCATCCACCGCCATAATATGATCAAAATGACCGTGCGTCAGAAGAATGCCGGCCGGGCAGGCTCCCGTCTCTTTGATCTTCCTGATGATCACGTCAGCCCGGTCTGCCGGATCTACTATAAAAAGTTCCTGCGTTTCCCGGTTGACTGCAATATATACATTGGTCTGGACCATTCCCAGGACACAGCAGGCAATGTCCATATTTTTCTTACCTGTGTTCACGATATCACCTTTCCTCCCCTGCAGGCGGTCTGTCCGCCTGCCTGACCTCTGGTCTGCATCAGCCGGTGGCACGTTCGACATCGATCACGCTCTCCACCTGGCGGATCTTTTCGACAAGAGAATGAAGTTCTTCCTTACTCTGCACACTGAAGGTCATGGATATGGTTGCCTTTTCCTGCTTATTTGTACGGCAGTTGAGGCTGCGCATGTCGATCTTACGTTCCGTAAAGATTTTGGAAAGATCGACCATCAGGCCGGTCCTGTTGTTGGCGAATACATGGAGTTCGGCCATGTATTTTTCTTCCGAACGGACATCTTCATCCTGCCATTCAGCTTCGATCAGCCTTGCCCTGTCGCTCTCCGGCATGTTCAGTACATTGACACAGTCCGTACGGTGGATCGTAATCCCGCGCCCTCTGGTGACAAAGCCAACGATCTCATCACCTGGAATCGGGCTGCAGCATTTAGAAAAACGTACAGCCACATCATGGGCGCCTTTGACAACGATGCCGCCTTTATTCCGGGTAATACGAAGCTTTTCCTGATTCTCCTGAACAGCCTGAAGAACTTCGTCATCCGTCAGGTTCGCTTTATTTTCTTTCTCCCAGACCTCCACCAGTTTATTAAAGACCTGGCCTTCCTTCAGGCCGCCGTGGCCTATGGCCGCCAGAACGGAATCCCAGTCTTTAAAACCATATTTATGGAGTACCTGTTCCTGATATTTGGGTTTATTATATACGGAAAGCTTTAAGCCCTTCCCCTTGGCATACTGGGTCAGAAGCTCCTTGCCCCTGAGAATATTGTCCTCTTTTAATTCTTTTTTGAACCACTGATTGATCTTATTCTTGGCCTGGGTCGAACGGACCAGCTTCAGCCAGTCACGGCTCGGCCCCTGAGAATTCTGGGAAGTAATGATCTCGACCCGGTCCCCGTTATTGATCTGGTATTCAATCGGGACCAGCTTTCCATTCACTCTTGCCCCCACCATACGGTTTCCGACCGCGCTGTGCACGCTGTAGGCAAAATCCACCGTGGTAGACCCGCTTGGAAGCGTCTTGACATCGCCCTGGGGCGTAAAGCAGTAAACATTGTCGGCAAAGAGATCCAGGTCATTCTTCAGAAGGCTCATGAATTCTTTATTGTCCGACATATCCCGCTGCCACTCAAGAATCTGCCGCAGCCAGTTGAGCTTTTCCTCCTCGCTCTTGCCCACCGGCTTCTTGCCGTCAGAGGATTCCTTATATTTCCAGTGAGCCGCGATACCATATTCCGCCGTCTTGTGCATTTCAAAAGTACGGATCTGGATCTCAAACGGCTGTCCAGAAGGGCCGATCAGTGTTGTATGAAGAGACTGATACATGTTCGGCTTGGGCATCGCGATATAATCTTTGAACCTGCCCGGAATGGGCGTATACATCTCATGAATAACACCAAGCGCCGCATAACAGTCCTTGACCGTTTCTACAATGATACGCACGGCGAACAGATCGTAGATCTGGTCGATGGTCTTGTTCTGGTTG
>CACZPF010000038.1 GCA_902782975.1 uncultured Lachnospiraceae bacterium | reverse complement strand
TCTCTTGCCTTTTTCTGGTGAAGATGTTAGAATAACTCTTCGTGATATATTTTCATATCCTTGCTCTTTGACAGACAGCAAAGGGCCGAAACAGTCCAGAAGGAGGTAAAGACAAGCATGAACAAGTATGAACTGGCATTAGTTGTGAGTGCCAAACTGGAGGATGAGGAGCGTGACGCCGTAGTAGAAAAGGCAAAAGGCTTCATCACCCGTTACAATGGCGTCATAACAGAAGTGGAAGAATGGGGTAAGAAGAGATTAGCTTACGAAATTCAGAAAATGCACGAAGGATTCTACTACTTCATCCATTTCGAAGCAGACACGACCTGTCCGAACGAGCTCGAAAGAGAAATGCGTATCATGGACAACGTGTTAAGATACCTGGTTGTCAGGAAAGAAGCATAAAAAGATCGGGTATACAAAAAGCACCCATGAATCTTTCATTTCAAAAGAGAGGTAAAACGAATGAATAAAGTCGTATTAATGGGACGCTTGACAAAAGATCCGGACATCCGGTATGCAGCAGGAGACACGAGTCTTGCCATTGCCAGATATACGCTGGCAGTAGACCGCCGCACTTCAAGAAAAGAAGGCGAGCCGACGGCAGATTTTATCAGCATTGTCGCTTTTGGGAAAAGCGCTGAGTTTGCTGAAAAGTATCTGCACAAGGGCATCAAGATCGCGGTAAGCGGCAGGATTCAGACCGGCAGTTATACCAACCGGGAAGGAGTTAAGGTTTATACTACGGAAGTAGTTGTAGATGATCAGGAATTTGCAGAAAGTAAAGATGCCAACGATGGATACAGAGCGGGACGCTCTGAGGCTCCGCGTACGCCGGCTCCGGCAGAAGCACCGGCAAGTACAAGTGCGGACGGGTTTATGAACATTCCCGATGGGATCGACGAAGAACTTCCCTTCAATTAAGTACGGATGAGCCGTCAGCAGGCCGCCCGTACAGGCGTAAAGGCCGCAAGAGGGTCCAAATGGCAGAACTGCAAAGCATTTTAAATTAGGAGGAAGCAATCATGGCATTCAACAATAGAGGTGAAAGACCCGATTCTCCCATGAAGAGAAAAGGCGGACGCAGAAGAAAAAAAGTTTGTGTATTCTGCGGTGCAGAAAATAACGAGATCGATTACAAGGATGTAGCAAAGCTTCGTAAGTTCGTTTCCGAAAGAGGTAAGATCCTTCCCAGAAGAATTACCGGAAACTGTGCAAAGCATCAGAGAGCGCTGACAGTAGCTGTGAAGAGAGCTCGTCATCTTTCTATTATGCCTTATATCCAGGACTGATCTGATTTTTGATCCGTTATTAACAGGAGAGCAGGAAGCCGCTTCAGTACGCGGGCAGTAAAACCCGTGTCTGGAGCGGTTTTTTTTGTGGAATATTGCAAATGAATCTGTTATAATAAAAAGGAAACATTGTTGGAACTGTCATATAGACTGGCTGACAGATCCCTTTTCTTAATCAGATGGACAGGATTCAGAACAATGAACAGAAAACTAAAATTTAAAGGATCACTGCGGCGTTATTTCCGATGGCCTTTTTATCTGACGATATTACTGATCATTATCACTGTCGCGATTTTCTTCATCGATGTCCGGGCGGGGGCAGTAGCCGCCGAAGGGGTGGGCCTTTATGTGCTGGTTTCGGTGCTGATGATGCATAAAAGCCAGAACAGGATCCTGAAAGAGTTTGTTTCCTTCGGAATGAAGTTTAAAGGTCTGGAGCAGCAGATCCTGCATAATATGGAATTACCGGCTGCTATTCTGGACGACCGGGGCAAGATCATCTGGACCAATCACGCTTTTTCCCTGATAACTGGGAATGAAAATGACAATGACAGGGGAATTAATGTAATATTTCCGGCCCTTTCGGTCAAGAATCTTCCCACCCTTCCTGATAAGGAAACCGTCGAGGAGACATTGACCTATGGGGATAATCTCTACAGAGCGGTGATGAAATGTGTTTCCGTAAAGGAGATTTTTGAGGAGACAGATCTGGTCGAAGGGCTGGATGATAAAACGGAGATCGTGATCCTTTCATTGATCGACGAGACAGAACTGCAGACATATATACGGAAGAATGAAGAGGAAAAGGCCGTTCTTGCCCTTGCCTATCTGGATAATTATGATGAAGCGCTTCAAAGCGTAGAGGAAGTCCGGCAGTCCCTTCTGATCGCTCTGATCGACCGGAAAATGACCCGGTATTTTTCAGATGTAGATGCAATCGTCAGAAAAATAGAAAAGGACAAGTACTTTATTGTCATGCGGAAGAATTCTCTTCAGCAGCTGATGGAAGAAAAGTTTCAGATCCTGAACGAAGTGAAGGCAGTCAATATCGGCAACGAGATGGCGGTCACGCTGAGTATTGGTGTTGGACTTGGATCTTCCGCCTTTCTCCAGAATTATGAATACAGCAGGATCGCTATCGAGATGGCCCTTGGCCGCGGCGGAGATCAGGTAGTTGTAAAGGACGGCAACGATGTTTCCTACTTTGGCGGCAAAGCACTGCAGGTAGAAAAGAATACCCGTGTAAAGGCCAGAGTAAAAGCGCAGGCCCTGAAGGAATTCATGAGCAGTAAAGACCGTGTAGTGGTCATGGGGCACAAAATCACCGATGTAGACGCGCTTGGTGCGGCCATAGGTATTTACCGTGCAGGGAAAACGGTTGGAAAGCCGGTACACATTGTGGTAAATGATCCCACAACGTCTATTCGGCCTTTGATGGCGGATTATCTGGACAATCCGGAATACGAACCGACGATGTTTGTAGACAGCAGCCAGGCAAAAGACCTGGTGGATAATAACACGGTGGTTATTGTCGTGGATACAAATAAGCCAACCTATACAGAATGCCCGGATCTTTTGCAGCGGACAAAAACGATCGTTGTGCTGGACCATCACAGGCGCGGCAGCGAGGTCATCGAGAACGCCGTTCTTTCCTATGTGGAGCCTTACGCTTCTTCTACCTGTGAGATGGTGGCGGAGATCCTGCAGTACTTCTATGATGGTCTTAAACTTCGAAATATTGAAGCTGACTGTCTGTACGCAGGTATTATCATCGACACGAATAATTTCACCACTCGGTCCGGAGTGCGCACATTTGAAGCAGCTGCCTTCTTAAGAAGGAACGGCGCGGATGTGACCCGTGTCCGAAAGATGCTGCGGGATAATCTGGAATCCTATAAAGCCCGGGCAGAGGCAGTGCGCAGCTCCCATATCTACCGGAACTCCTACGCCATTGCCAGGTGTCCCAGCGAAGGCCTGGAAAGCCCGACAGTCGTCGGGGCGCAGGCAGCCAATGAACTTTTGAATATTTCCGGTGTAAAAGCATCCTTTGTTATGACCTCTTATAATAACGAAATTTACATCAGCGCACGGGCGATCGACGAGGTGAACGTGCAGCTGATGATGGAAAAACTTGGCGGCGGAGGACATTTGAATGTTGCCGGAGCCCAGGTAAAG
>CACZPF010000037.1 GCA_902782975.1 uncultured Lachnospiraceae bacterium | reverse complement strand
ATAATGCGGCAGTCCGTCAACGGTGCAGAGCCCTGTCGCCAGCTGAAAGGTCGAAGGATCGTAGTAACGGTAGACAAATTCATCAGATTTTGGCGAATCAATTCCTTCCTCAGAATCTTTGGACAGGGCTTTCAGCCATCCGCTCCAGAGATATCCGTCAGGATCCGCATAATATTTGACACCGTTTATGGCTACACCGCCGTCGATGAAGTACTGACCGCCCTGGTAGATCCTGGCGAGGCTTCCTTCCCGCCGGACTCCGTCCGGTATGGATGGATCGACGGCGGCCGATTTCCCTTTGCTGCTGTGCCAGGAAGGCTGCGGTACGGGGTCATTGTAATAATTGGTTCCCATTCCGGCAGGATAGACATCATCTGCGGAATAAAGTGCCGGGAAAGACCCGTCCGAAAACATATCTTCCGCAGATGAAAATGAATCCGACAGCAGGTCGGAATGATCGTCAAGAGAGGCAGCGCTGATCTCGGTCTCCTCTCCTGCCGTATAAAAGGGGGATCCTTCTCCGACCCATATGTAATTTGGTGTACCGTCCGGAAGAAATGTGTCAAATACAAGAAAGCCTCGCCCGGGGATGGCTGAATCATCCTTTTTTTCTGCACCTGTCAGATCTGGATTCAATTTCCCGGCTTCTTCCATATCATGTTCTTTTATACCAGAATTGTCAGATGCAGGTTCTGACCCTGCCGGAGCTCCTTCTTCTGATGCTCTTTTGTCTTTATCTGCAGAAGCATTTCCTGAAGTCATTTCAGAATCTGCTTCAGGCGCATTTCCTGAAGCCATTTCAGAATCTGCTTCAGGCGCATTTCCTGAAGCCATCTCAGGATCTGCTTCAAGAATAATTTCGGACGTCATCTCCACCTCTGTTTCAGGAGCATTTCCGAAAGCTTCTTCTGAGTCTTGTCTGAAAGGATCTGCAGAAACATCTTCAGAACCGGTTTCGAAGGCTACCGGAGCATTTTCGGCATTCTCTTGGGAGACTTCTTCCGGTATGATATCGATGATTTCTTCAGAGATTTCCGGAACGATATTTTCTGCCTCTGTTTCGTTATCCTGGAAAGGATCCAGGGATGATTCATTGAAAGAGGATCCTTCTAAAAGAATTTCCCCGGATGATCCTTCGGTATCCGCGGTGATGGGCACCGAAGCCGCAGCCACGCAGAGAACGGTCAGAATCCCGATAATTTTACGCTTCATGAACACTCCTCCTCTTTCTGATCAATAGGACAGACAGCATAACCATAACGGCTCCGCCCAAAATCCCGGCAAATACACCGGGTTTTAAAGGATCTCCTGTTTTGACGGGGGATGTTCCTTTTGGTGTATAATCGGAAGTTACAGGATAATTACCGCCGCCCTGCGGCACTGAGGTGACGGCAGGATCCGGATCTGTCTCGAAGATCCATCGGACATCTGCGTTTCTAAGCGCATAAGCATTCTGAAGACCTTCCGGCATATACAGGGTAAATTCCATTTTACCTTCGTCTCCCGGTGCAAACTTTCCAAGGGAAGTTCCTGTATTCAGCGGATCTGCTTTCAGATTTCCTTCATAGATCGTCTTCTCGCCCAGTGTAATTCGAAGCTGCAGTTTTTCCAGCATGTCCAGCTGGTCTTCTGCAGGAGTCGGAAGGGCGGTATAGAACCGGATCTCTTTTTGAACATCGGAAGTATTCCTGATCGTTACATAGTCGGTGATCCTGTCGCCTGGCATAAGTGCCGGCATGTTCTGGAAAAAATTGTCAGGTCCGGCCACCAGCTTTTCTGCCCCGTTCCGGAAGACCACATTGAATCTCACGTCCGATTCCCTGCTGATCACAAGGTTTTCCTCCTCATGGACGCACAGTTCGATCATCTCGTCTCCCCAGGGGGACATGGCTTCAAAATCCGGCTGAAAATGGCTTTCCTGAATGGCATCTGCCCGAATGTGAATGGCAAAAGTCCTGTCTGCATACGCCTCTGTCCAGTCACCCGGTATATGTACTTCCCGGAACAGATCTATGGAGCCTCTTTCCTCCAGCGGTTTTAACAAATAGTAATAATCTCCAATCTTAATCCATTCATCTTTATTCATTCCCCCGATATCTGAAGGCGATAAACCGCTAAGAGACTCCGACTGGCCGGAAAATGTGATTTTTACGCGGATCCAGCAGGAAGCTGCAAGATTTTCGATCCGCGGGATCTTGGATATCGTATCCCCGGGCAGGACCGTCTGATGCGTTTCGTAAGGAACCTCTTTGCCGTTTATCATGGCAAATTCACGGATCCTGATGTTCACATCTCCGGTACTGATATGATTGGTCACAAACGTGCGAATGTCGGTCTGTGCATAAAGATTACCCGAATATACAGGCAGGACACCGCCCATGGCAGACAAAAGAAGAAGCAGCAGAACTGTTTTTAACTTAAACTTAGACATGGATCCTCCTTCTCTAAAGCGCACTGTTTCTGGTGGAATTCTGCCAGGCTTCATTCCAGGAGGCATAATCTCCTGCCGCGATCGATTCCTCATAGACAGAGATCCGGAAATCATGAAAATAATCCGCGGCACTTTCGGGGATTTTTGAAGAATCGACGGAGACCGAGGTAAAGATCGGGGTCGTAGATTCTCCTTCATGCAGGATACCATTATAGTAATAATACCCGTCTTCCGAGAGAGTCCAGGCAGATGGATCCATTCCGTTCAGTGATACCGCGTTTCCTATGTCGGAATTGGAAAAGAGGATCTTCGCCCTGACATAACAGTCTGTGTTTGAATGGCTGCCGGATTCTGTGGCGCGTATCTGCACAGTCTTTTTAAATTCCGGATCTTCCGAACCCGGGACAGGGTCCGAAGGAGGGAATACCTCTGTGATCTCTGTCTCTTCATAACCGATTTTTACCTGGTTTGATTTTTCATCATAATCAGTAAAAAAAGCATTCGTCGTTCCACAGATCAAAAGGAGCGTCAGCAGAGCAAAGACAGGCATATCTCTGGCATACTTTGAACTGATCATAAGACATCCCCCTGATCTCACGACTTAACGGAGGCTGCACCAGGCTGCTGCTTATTCTGATTGATGTACTTGGTAAATGCCGCTTTTGCCTGATCAACAACACTTTCGCTGTTGTCGCCGGTATTGACGGTCTGGATCGCATAGGCACGGACCGGAACGTTAAGTGTCTGGCCGTCCAGCTGTCCTTCGATAATGTTGGCAAAGTTCATTTTTTCAAACAGCGCGGAGGATGTCTGGCTGGCCGGCAGGATCTTTGTATAAACATACTGATAGATCTTACTGGTTCCGCTCATATAGCTGTCCATTAAAAGCCAGTCTTTGCCCGGTGTAAAGGTAAAGAGTTCTGTATCCGCTGCCTCTTTTCTGTTTCCTGCATTATCCGCAGTGATCACTTTGGATACAGGAACAGATACTTCAAGATAGACAAAAGCATCATTGATGCCGACATTCTTGATCTGCGGATCCTTTTTGATCTCTTCCGTAGGCAGGATCTTTTTATGATCTTCCGGATCCCATCCCGGCTCCTGAAGCTCGATATCTACTTTGCCGACTGTAAACTCATTGGCAGCTGTATCATAATCTGTAAGATAAGCCACCGTCCCGCCGATCAGGAGGGAGGCACCGGCAGCAGCGATCATGATTCCATATAATAATCTGTTCTTTTTTATCATCTGACCGAGTCGTCCTTTCTCTGTATGGTGAATGGTTTCTCCGGGAAACTCTCTGCCTTCCCGGCAGAAAGACGGCAGAGAGCATGCACGATCCTTACAGAAAACATAAGTACAAAAAATAACGACATGTGATTCCGGAAAAACATAAGAACATAACCAGCCAGAGGAATATGAAAGATTACAATACCATTGACCTGCTGTTTTTGCACTGGTATAAGATCTTCCGTACTGTTGGCATCTCCTTTGGTAATATAATTTCCGTCCTCTTTCCTGATCATGCGATGGGTGACTCGATTAGAACCGATCTGATAAGTGATCACATCATTGATTTTCGGATTCCTGTGAAGCGTATCTACCAATACGATGCTCCCTGTAGAAATGGAGGGTTCCATGGATCCGGATAATACAATATACGGCCGAATCCCCAGGGCATACAGAACCAGGAACAGCAAGGATATGGCGGCAGCAGCTGCCGTAATCCTTTTTGTCGTCTTTCCTGCTTTCATTCATGTCTCCTGTGGTTCTTTCTGGCCCCTGCCGGCTGGCGGCAGGGACTTTTTTATTCCCGGACCGGCAGAAAACCTGCCGGTTTCTGTGCTTTTAGAAATAATGCAGTGCATCTCAGGATGCATGTCTGCCGGGCGTGGCAGTTCACTGTTCTTCAGTGGGCAGGACTGATATTTTCAGGGAGTGCAGATCTCCGACCTGTTCTTAACAGAGATCCGGCTTTTAAATATCTGCCTGCCGCCCTTTCCATATTCAGTTGTATTTGCATTCAATTGATGAACAATAGAGTTTATATCCTGAACAAAGATATAGCTGAGATTTAATAGAATTTTAGAATTTCTATGATTGGTTGAAGAGATGAACCATCATTTTGCATCTTTCTTCTTATAAAAGGGCGGACTTCTCCCTCCGCAGGTAAAAATGAGCATACCTGTTTCCTCCGGGGCGCGTTACTTGTCTGTGGGTCTGTTTAAAGATTTTTCTGAACAGCTCCGAATTTTAAGACGTCTTAGAAATGAGTGTATGAATTATCTTTACCTGTATTATATCTGCCTGGATCATGTCAGTCAACATAAATCGTTCGACAAATTCCGACAATTCAGCGCATATTTCGACAGAATCGGGCAAATGTCGACAATTGTCTGCGAGCTGATGCTTAAAAACCTGCCGCACAAAAAACGGCACATATGCTTCTGTTCAGAAGCATATGTGCCGCCTGGTTTTTATTTCAAAATGGATAGATCAGATATCTTCTCTTTTACGCTTACGTACAATGGTATAGCCGCCTGCCAGAAGGGACAGGGAAGCCAGAAGCATCATCGTCGCAATAGGAGAATCATCTGCGGTTCTTGCGTTGGTTGCAGCGGAAGAACCTGTCGCTGCTGTAGTCGTTCCGTTGACAGAAGCGCCCGGTGTTGTTGTCAGTGAGTAGTAAGATCCAGACCCACTGGAGGAACTGCCGCCGTCATACCAGGAACCACCGCTTCCGCCGGAACCGGTAGGTGTTACTGTGGAATAGGGAGCTGTACGCACATTGACGGACAGAGAATCTTCACCAACAACTTGCCACTTGCCGTCTCTGAACTGCTGTTTCTGGAAATAAACCTCGATCGGAATCGTACTCTCCTTATTGATACCGCGGGAAGAACCTACTTCCCAACGGGTATACTTGGTGGTGCCGCCTTCCATCGTCCAGTAGCTGTGTACCCATCTCACGTCGCCTTCTACAGCATCTGCAGCGGTCGCATTTTCGCCGGCACCTGTCGCTGTGAACGGATAGTATTTGCCTGGCAGCAGCTGCAGCGGTGATTCCAGACCGGTGATGGTCGAATCATTAATATCCCGGATGATCGGATCACGATAAGGTGCCGTTGTAGGCGTAACGTCAATGTCCGGGTTGAATGGATCTATCGGTGTGATAGTCGGGTCAACTGTCGGCGTGGGTGTAAGTGTTGCCGTCGGAGTGGGCGTTACAGTCCAGTCAAGGGTCGTAAAGGAGTATTGGAAGGATTTGTTCTCAGTCAACGGCTGTTCTACCCACTGACCATCTGTGTATACTTCTTTTCGCATATTTAAGGTGATGGAAATGGATCTGCCGCCCGGAATTCCGTTCTTTGAAGTCAGATACCAGTTTCGAGTCGAAGCACCGCCAAACGACCAGCTGTACTTGGTCCAGCGTACATCTCCTTCACCTGGATCCGTATTATCGTGTCCTGTTCCTTCTACATCAAAGGGAGTCTGATTGCCGGGACTCATGACAACGCCGTTCTCAAGGCCGAGAACTTTGGATTCTTCTGCCTTCGGATAATGGATGAAATCAGCAATGGCCTTTGACGTAATATATGCCGGCTCTGTATCCGCATCTTTCACCCAGGATGTTCCATTGTAGACTTCTTTCTGCATTTCAATGGAAATCGGAATCTCGATGCTCTGATTGTAAATGCCGTCCTCAAAACCGATCTTCCATTCAGTCCTGGCAGTTCCTTCATCCAGAGAAGGATCCAGAATGCTCCAGGATACTTTGTTCCAACGCACATCATCTTGCACAGGAACATCATCGATCACATTTGTGGCGCCGATTACATTAAATATATATTCCTTACCAGGAGTAAACCGAAGAGGTTTTTCAAGGCCGGTAACGACACTGGTGTTGACATCCGGATCATTTTTAAACGTCCTGGTCATCACCTTGGCATCGATGGAACCTTCTTCAACATAATCCCAGGTGCCATTATGGAAGATCTGTTTCTGGAAGAAGATTTTAATCGGGATCTCTTTCTTTTCATT
>CACZPF010000036.1 GCA_902782975.1 uncultured Lachnospiraceae bacterium | reverse complement strand
CGATGAGGTCGACTCTGTCCTGATCGATGAAGCCCGTACTCCGCTGATCATTTCCGGCCAGAGCGGCAAGTCCACCAAGCTTTACGAAGCCTGTGATGTTCTTGCCCAGCAGCTGGAAAGAGGCGAGGCCAGCCACGAGATGACCAAGATGGCTGCCATCATGGGAGAGGAAGTCATCGAAACCGGCGACTATATCGTAAATGAAAAGGATAAGATCGTCAGCCTGACCGAGCAGGGCGTTCACAAGGTGGAAAGATTCTTCTCCATCGATAACCTGGCGGATCCGGAAAATCTTGAGATCCAGCATAATATCGAGCTTGCGCTGCGCGCCCACAGCCTGATGCACAAGGATCAGGATTACGTGGTCAAGGATGATGAGATTCTGATCGTTGATGAGTTTACCGGCCGTATTATGCCGGGACGCCGTTATTCGGACGGTCTTCATCAGGCGATCGAAGCCAAGGAGCATGTAAAGATCAAGAGGGAGAGCAAGACCCTGGCAACGATCACCTTCCAGAATTTCTTTAATAAATATACCAAGAAGGGCGGTATGACCGGTACCGCGCTCACCGAGGAAAAGGAATTCCGCGATATCTATTTCATGGATGTTGTGGAAATTCCGACCAACCGTCCTGTGATCCGTAAGGACCTGGACGACGCGGTCTATATGACCAAAAAAGAGAAATATAACGCGGTGGTGAATGCTGTTAAGGAAGCGCATGCGAAACAGCAGCCGGTTCTGGTTGGTACGATCAATATCGATACCTCCGAACTTCTCAGCAAAATGCTGAAAAGAGAAGGAATCCCGCATAACGTCCTGAATGCTAAGTTCCATGAGATGGAAGCACAGATCGTTGCGGATGCCGGACGTGCAGGCGCTGTGACCATTGCCACCAACATGGCAGGCCGTGGTACGGATATTAAGCTGGATGACGTAGCGAGAGAAGCCGGCGGTCTCAAGATCATCGGTACAGAGCGTCATGAATCCCGCCGTATTGATAATCAGCTGCGCGGTCGTTCCGGCCGTCAGGGAGACCCGGGTGAATCCCGTTTCTACATCTCTTTGGAGGATGATCTGATGCGTCTGTTCGGTTCGGAACGTCTGATGAAGGTGTTCACATCCTTAGGTGTTGCGGAGAACGAACAGATCGAGCATAAGATGCTTTCCAACGCGATCCAGAAGGCCCAGGAGAAGATTGAGTTCAACAACTTCGGTATCCGTAAAAACCTGCTGGACTACGATGCTGTCAACAATGAGCAGCGTGAGATCATCTATAAAGAGCGCCGTCAGGTTCTGGACGGTGAAAATATGCGTGACGCGATCTACCGTATGATTACCGATAAGGTGGATAAGACGGTGGATATGGTTCTGACGGATGATGTGGATCCGGAAGAATGGGATCTTGATGAGTTCAATACGGCGCTTCGCCCGATCATTCCGATCGAGCCGCTGACCAGGGACAAGGTCGCGGGCAGGAAAAAGAATGATGTGCGCCAGGCGATCAAGGAAGAAGCTGTCAGGCTTTATGAGGCCAAGGAATCGGAGTTCCCGGAGCCGGAGCAGCTGCGTGAGCTGGAGCGTGTCGTTCTTCTGAAGAGTATTGACAGCAAGTGGATGGATCACATTGACGATATGGAAATTCTTCGCCAGGGCATCGGTCTTGCGGCTTACGGCCAGAGAGACCCGGTGGTCGAATATAAGATGCAGGCCTTTGAGATGTTCAGTGAGATGACGGATTCTATTCAGGAGAATACGATCCGTATGCTGTATCATGTACGTGTCGAGCAGAAGATCGAGCGTGAGCAGGTGGCGAAGGTTACAGGTACCAATAAGGATGACAGTCTGGCCAAGAAGCCGACACAGAGGAAAGAAGTTAAGGTATACCCGAATGATCCGTGTCCCTGCGGGAGCGGGAAGAAATATAAGCAGTGCCATGGCCGGCCAAATGCGGCGAAAGCGTGAGGCGGGGAGCGATCGGGGAGGGAGTGCGCTCAGAGTTGCGAAGCCCGCTCTCCCTCCCCGGACCCCTCCCTCCCGGGCACGCGGTGCCGGGAAGGCGCGGGCTTTTCGGAATATAATTATTGGAGGCAGCAGGAGTACCTGCTGCCTCCGTTTGTTGGGGGGCAATATTTGGGAGTTTCAATACTACGAAGTTTCAATGCTTTGAGGTCTGTCGTTTGCAATTGCCTGTCTGTGGGGGTCTGGGATGTCAGGTTTAATGGTTTGGGGCCGGTCTTGCTGGCGGTGCGGAGGGGAGGTTGATTTCTCCGTCGAAGACGGTGGCGGCGGGGCCGGTCATGTAGACGGTGTTCTTGTTCTGATCCCAGAGGATGGAGAGGTCGCCGCCCAGAAGATGTACTGTCACGGGACTGTCTGCGTCAGCGTATCCGTTCAGAATGGCAGCGACTGTACTTGCGCAGGCTCCGGTTCCGCAGGCGAGGGTTTCGCCGCTGCCGCGTTCCCAGACGCGCATTTTAAGCGTGTGACGGTCAAGTACCTGGATAAATTCGGTGTTTATTCTGTCGGGAAAGAGAGGATGGTTTTCGAACAGGGGACCGATTTTTTCGAGAGGAAGGGAGTCGATCTCCGGAAGGAAGATCACAGCGTGGGGATTTCCCATGGAAACACCGGTAAAGCGGCACTGCATGTCCCCAGCGGTTATGGGGATATCGATGGCCTTGGACCCTTCTACTGCAACAGGAATCCTGGCAGGTTCCAGGATAGGGGCGCCCATATCCACTTTCACACGGACAGCCTCTCCGTTTTCCGCATGGATATAGAGGGTCTTCACGCCGGCACCGGTATTGACAGTGATTACATCTTTACGGGCGATTCCACGATCGTAGACATATTTGGCAACACAGCGGATCCCGTTTCCGCACATGGTGCCTTTGGTCCCGTCTGCATTGTACATGACCATTTCACAGTCTGCTGCATCTGTGGGACAGATCAGGATCAGGCCATCAGATCCGATGCCGAAATGCCGGTCGCTGACGAATCTGGCTGTTGATTCAGGGTCTTCGACGGATTCATTAAAACAGTTTACATAGACATAGTCGTTTCCGATGCCTTGCATTTTTGTGAATTTCATGCTGTACCTCCGTATATTTATCAGAGAATCTGTTCCTGTCTGAGCGGCAGTATACCATAAGATATCAGTAAAAACAAGAGGAGCAGTGGACAGTAGCTCTGAATGGGATGTACGGAAGATAAGGAACTGTCTGCAACCCGGCGGAAATGTGAATTGCATGAATGAATATGCAAGATATATATTGAAATCTTTTCAGAATCTGGTAGAATGTTAAACATAGTTTAAACAGCCTGCATAAATATGCCGGCAAATATAAGGAGGAGTTCATTATGAAAACTATGAAAAAAGCAGCAGCGATGATTCTTGGAGCAGCGATGGCCATGTCCATGGCAGCAGGTGCCTTTGCTTCTGAAATCGCATCCGTTGACGATCTGGAAGGCAAGACGATAGGGGTACAGATGGGTACCACGGGTGATATTTATGCAACAGATGCGTATGGCGATGAAAATGTCAAGCGTTTTGACAAAGGTGCCCAGGCTGTTATGGCCCTGCAGCAGGGCAAGGTCGACTGCGTGATCATCGACCTGGAGCCGGCCAAGAAGTTTGTAGAGGCAAATGAAGGCCTGAAGATCCTTGATGAGGATTTTGCTCTGGAAGAGTATGCGATCGCTGTTTCCAAGGACCGTCCTGAACTGACGGAAGCAATCAATGGCGCGCTGGATCAGATGAAGGCTGACGGTGTCCTGGATGATATCATCAAGAATTATATCGGCGATGATACAAAGGGAAAATTCCCCTATGAGTCCGCGGAAAATATTGACCGCAGCAACGGAACCCTCATCATGGCCACGAATGCGGCATTTGAGCCATATGAATATTATGACGGGGAAAAGATCGTCGGCATCGATGCAGATATGGCACAGGCAGTATGCGATCTTCTCGGATATGAACTTCAGATCTCCGATATGGAATTCCGTTCCATTATCAATGCAGTTCAGACAGGAAAAGCGGACATCGGTGTGGCAGGTATGACTGTCACGGAAGACCGTCTGAAAAATATCGACTTTACAGATCCCTACACGACAGCCCGTCAGGTGATCATTGTAAAAGAATGATCATTTACAGAGCCGGATATGAACGTGTGTTTATAGAGGAGTACAGGTTTGTATCAACTGATCTGTATCAGGTGAGCCTGGAAATATGATTAAGAAAAATGCCTACAGCTCTTAAAGCTGTAGGTGTTTTTGAGCCAGAGGACATCCGGTCTGCATCGGGCAGCTGTGCTGCAGATGAGCAAAAAGCCCGAGAGCGCATGCAAAAAGCCTGTTTTTCATGCGAAAAGATGGAATTATAAGAAGGGGTAAGTATCATTGTCATTTACAGAACGTTTTTCGCTTAATTTTATTGAATCAAACCGCTACCGTTATATTACGGCAGGTATCAAGAATACGCTTCTGATCACGGTCGTTGCGGCGGCTATCGGTATTTTGCTGGGGTTCCTGATCGCCATCATCCGGTCGACGCATGAAAAGACCGGCAAACTGAAATTGCTGGATCTTATATGCAGGCTGTATCTTACGGTGATCCGCGGAACACCTACCACGGTGCAGCTGATGATCGTTTATTTTGTTATTTTCAGTTCGGTCGATCGTCCGCTGTTGTCGGCTTTTATCGCTTTTGGCCTTAATTCTGCGGCATATGTGGCGGAGATCGTCCGGTCCGGCATCATGTCCATCGACCCGGGACAGATGGAGGCAGGACGGAGCCTCGGACTCAGTTACCGGGCGACGATGGCTTACATCATTATTCCGCAGGCTTTCAAAAATGTACTTCCGGCTCTTGCCAATGAGTTTATCGTTCTTTTGAAAGAGACATCGATCTGCATGGCTATTTCTTTGAGGGACCTTACCTATGGTACTTCTCTGATCAGCAGTCAGACGTATGATTATATGTTCCCCCTCCTGCTGGGTGCTGCTATTTATCTGTTTTTTGTCATGCTGCTTACCTGGCTGTTTGGCAAAATGGAGAGGAGGCTGAGACAGAATGAACGGTGAAGTTCTTATTGATGTTCAGGGCCTGGAAAAGACTTTTGAGGATGGAAATCGTGTACTGAGAGGTATATCCACCCAGATCAGGAAGAGTGAAGTGGTGGCGATCATCGGTCCCTCCGGATGCGGAAAGTCGACGTTTTTAAGGTCTCTCAACCTGCTGGAGATACCTACGGGAGGCCGGATCCTCTTCGAGGGGACGGATATCACGGATAAATCGGTCGATGTGGATAAGATGCGCCAGAAGATCGGCATGGTTTTTCAGCAGTTTAATCTGTTTCCGCATCTGACGATCAGGAAAAACATCATGCTGGCACCTACAAAGCTTAAGCTGATGAATAAGCAGGAAGCAGAAAAAAGGGCTCTGGAACTTCTCGACAGAGTCGGTCTGCCGGACAAGGCAGATGCCTATCCGGCCATGCTTTCCGGCGGCCAGAAACAGAGAGTCGCCATCGCACGGGCTATGGCCATGAATCCCGATGTCATGCTTTTTGATGAACCGACTTCGGCCCTTGACCCGGAGATGGTAGGAGAAGTTCTGGAAATCATGCGTGAACTGGCGGAATCCGGTATGACAATGATCGTTGTGACACATGAGATGGGGTTCGCGCGGGAAGTGGCGACCAGAGCCATGTTTATCGACGAAGGAGTTATTAAAGAAGAAAACCATCCCGCTGAATTCTTCGCACATCCCAGGGAACAGCGGCTTAAAGATTTCCTGTCCAAGGTGCTTTAAGCAGGATTGAGCAGGACTGTCATGGAAGGCGGTCCGGTACGAAATGATCTTAAAAAAATATGAGAAAAAAATCCCCATCGATAACGGTGGGGATTTTTTTACAGAGCGAACCGCAGGCCGCCTTCTCGTGCCCGGCGGTTCCAATACGGGCAGGGAAGAAAGACATCTGTCTATCTGTTTAATGAACTGTCCGTCTGATTTAACGATCGTTCCGGCAGGGAAGTATCTGCGAGGGCCTGGTACAGATATTTCAGGATCGCTTTTCTTGTGACGATGCCGATAAAGCTGCCTGTATCGTCCACGACGGGGACGAAATTCTGGTTGATGGCACAGTCGAAAAGATCTTCAATATTCGCATTATCCCGGACGGGTTTATAATTGGCGCGGGGGGGGATAGCCATGATCGAGATCCCTTCGGATTCTTTTTCATCACCGATATGGAGGTGCCGCATGCTCCAGAGGAGGTCCCCCTCAGAGATGACACCGGCATATTTTCCGTCCGTGGACAGAAGAGGTATACAGGAATACCTGCGGTTTTCCATCTTTTCAATGGTCTGACGCAGCGTTTCGTGCTCGAAAATGTAGGCAACCTCGTTTTTCGGCGTCAGGAAAAATAGAATATTCAAGAAACGGCCTCCTTAAGCGTATGCACTTGCGTGCAGTAAATATGTCCGGCAGACTCTGTGGAATCTGTCAAAGAAGTTCCAGGCCGGCTTCGGCAGCGGCTCTGGTCACTTCTTCAGACCAGAGGGAAGCGTGGACCTCGCCGATATGTGCCTTTCGAAGGAAGAACATACAGATACGGGACTGCCCGATACCGCCGCCGATGGTATAAGGAAGTTCCCGGTTGAGGACAGCCTTCTGGAAGGGGAGTTCACGCCGGTCGTCACAGCCGGCTTCGGTCAGCTGGGAATCAAGAGATACTTCATCTACCCGGATACCCATGGAAGAAAGCTCCAGCGCAATATCAAGGACAGGATAGTATACAAGGATATCTCCGTTCAATTCCCAGTCATCGTAATCCGGAGCGCGGCCGTCGTGACGTTCTCCGTTGGAAAGGATCTTGCCTACCTGCATGAGGAAGACGGCACCCTTTTCCTTTACAATTTTGTATTCCCTTTCCTTGGGCGTGAGTTCGGGATACATGTCCACCAGTTCCTGGGTGGTTACGAAAGCGATTTCTCTTGGAAGGATCTCTTCAATATAATCATATTGGACAGCCATGAATTTTTCTGTTTTGCGGAGTACGCTGTAAATGGATCGTACTGTATGGATCAGAGTATCCATGGTACGGTCCTTTTTGGCGATGATCTTTTCCCAGTCCCATTGGTCTACATAGACGGAATGGATATTGTCAAGATCTTCGTCCCGGCGGATGGCAACCATATCCGTATACAGTCCTTCTCCTTCTGAAAAGCCGTATTTTTTGAGCGCATAACGTTTCCACTTGGCAAGGGAATGAACGATTTCAGCATTTTTGTCAAACCCCTTGATATCGAAACTGACAGGGCGTTCGACCCCGTTCAGATTATCATTCAGACCGGAAGCAGGATCAACAAATACAGGAGCAGAGACACGGAGCAGATTGAGTTTCTGGGCAAGGGTCTGCTGAAAGAAGTCTTTGACTGTTTTGATGGCTACCTGGGTGTCGTGAAGGTTTAAGTCAGACTTATATCCGACAGGAATTTTAAGCGGTTCCATGGTGAAGTGCCTCCTTTTATGCAATATGTTAGATATTATACAGGAAAGATTTTTTCTTTGCAAGAGCCAGTGTACAGGTGAATATCCGGCTGCAGACAATGAAAGAGCAGCCCTGGGAAGATATAAGCCCGCATGTGCAGGGATCAGTTCATAGAAAGCAGTTCCTAGGACGCAATCGATTGCGAAATAACAGTTGTCTGTTTTCAACAATTTTGCCTGCTGTTTTATGGTTAAAACAGAGAAAATATTTTTGGAACTTGTAGATAAATTGTAGATATGCTACTATGGTATTGCAATCGATTGCGAAAAGGCAGATACTATTCGATTCATATTCTGCAATCGATTGACTGCTGTTTTGTGCAGAGACTTTCAGCTATCAGGAGGCTGTTGTATGGCTTTTACAGTAGATGGACATGTACATATCGTCCCCAGGGAGCAGCTGGGAAAAGAAAATCCCCGGTTCGGGACGGTATTAAAAGAGTACGGATACCAGGATAAACCGGGCGGAGGTTTTCATATTATGCCGCCCTATATAAAAGACAGCTGCTTTGACGCGGATATGCTGGTCCACTTGATGGATGTTTATGAAGTGGACAAAGCGGTGATTCTTCAGTCGCTGATGAGTCCGGTGGGCGATGCCATAGCAGGGGCGCTTGCCTGTTATCCTGAACGTCTGGCAGGAGCCATGAATGTGGAGCCTGTGGACGGGTGGCGGCAGCAGATGGCTGCCTGGAAGGAGAAAGGGCTGACAGCGGTCAAGTTTGAGATGCGCGCCTATACAGACAAGGTATGTTATCCGGATATACGGTATAATGACCGGCGCATGATGGATATTTTTGAGGAAGCCGGCCGTCTTGATCTTACGGTGACGATCGATCCGGCACCGGTCAACTTTCCAGTCTATCAGCCGGATGCTTTTCTGGAAGCTGTGAGTTCGTTTCCGGATGTACGGTTCGTGCTCTGCCATCTGGGCTATCCAAAGCCGGTCGATACACCGGAGGAGCGCAGTAAATGGGAGAAGATGATCCTTGCTGCAGCTCGTCCGAACTGCTGGATCGATCTGAGTGCGATCCCGGATCTTTTTGATGCGGAGGGATGGCCATATCCTTCGGCCATGGATCTTCTGTCCTACGTAAAAGACAGGACAGGGGCGGATAAACTGATCTGGGGAACGGATATCCCGGGAACGCTGCAGAGAGCAACCTATCCTCAGATGAAAGAGATGTTCAGAAGATCAGGATGCCTTTCCGGAGCGGACCTTGAAAAGGTGATGGGGCAGAATGCCCGGGAAGCTTATAAACTCTGATCCTGTGCTTCCGGTCTGTCTTTGCTGCGGCAGGAGCAGATGATCATGAATTTATCCGTGCAGGTGCACGGATGGATGATATACAAACATATTTTAAAGGAGGTATTTTTATGAAAAAGTTTTGGGCTGTTTTACTTGCCGGCGCTATGATGGTCAGCACCATGGCGGGCGGTGCTGTTTCTGTTTCAGCAGAGGCGGCCAGCGACGACACCATTAAGGTAGGCGTGCTCTGCTATCTGTCAAGCGCAAGATCCGCGACTCTCGGGTTTTTCCAGATCGGCTGGGAAGCAGCGGCAGCAGAGATCAACAATGCCGGCGGAATCGATGGAAAGCAGATCGAATTCCTGTACTATGATCCCCAGAGCGATGCGTCCCGTG
>CACZPF010000035.1 GCA_902782975.1 uncultured Lachnospiraceae bacterium | reverse complement strand
TCCCGTTGATGGCTTATTGAACCTGTACAGTGACTTGTCGTCAGTTTCCTAACTTGACATTCGCTCCACGGAAAACCTCCCGGGTCATCCTTATTCGTGCCCGGCAGCAACCTCGCGCTTCATAGCTATCAATGTCACAGCTTTTTTAGTATACACAAACCCGTTTGGAATTGCAAGTAGTTTTTTACAAATTTTTTCAGGAAATTTTGTATATGTTTACCTTGATATCGTTGTCAGGCATTTTGGATGCGTGAAGACCGCCCGAAAAAAAAGCAGGAGAGGAATCCATCCCTTCTCCTGCTTTCTGGTTTCATATGTTTAAAGCTGTCGTCTTATTTGCTTCCCTGGTCGCTGTCCAGAATATCGGAATAATCAAAAAGCGTGATTTCTGTCACATCATCCTTCACTACATCCGGAGAATCGCCTGCTTTTTTTGCCTTATCGGCCAGCTCGGCCGCTGTATAGCCAGGAATCGCCCGTCTGTGAGTCTCCGATGCCTTTTCCTGAAGATCCGCTTCGGATTCCAGTGTCGGGACCTGCTTTGCCATTTCCGCTGATTTTGATTCCTTCTCAGCTTCCTGCTGTTTCGCACCCGCTGCCCGTCTGTTCTCTTCCTCAAGCTTTCTGTATACAGCCTCGGCAGGACTGATCTCTTCTTCGGACTCTTCGTGATTTGTTGCTGCTGCGATACCCTTTTTCAGACTTTCATGCGCTTCTTTCACAGGCTCGCGCCTGAGAGGCTCCTCATCGTCATCGTCCTCATCGTCGTCTTCATCGATCTCGTCAACAAATCCTCCGGTGTGGACCTTTCTTTTCTCTTCTTTTTTCTTCTTTTTGCGGCTCTTCTTTTCGGAACGTTCCTCTTCTTCGAGGTCATCTTCCTCTTCTTTTAATTTGCGGGCACGTTCTTTCTCTTCACGACGAAGCTCTTTTTTTGACTTGACGGGAACTTCCTCTTCATCGTCCTCGTCGTCATCTTCTTCATCTTCGTCATCTTCATCTTCTTCGTCGCGGCGGTTCTTATCTTTTCTCCAGAGTTCTGCGATAACATAGAGAATAATGAGGAACAGAAGTCCCAGCCCGAGGATAATGATTCCTTCTGTCGACTTAAGAGCGACCTGCAGATAACCGATGTAAGCGATCGTAATAACGATCTTCGGTACATAATCTTTTACAGCAACTGTTATGGGCTGCCCATTTGTCACAGACGGATCCACCACAGTACCTGTGCCGTTTTCCAGATTCAGTGTACGCATTTCATATCTGTAAATGCTGGAATCTTCCTGTACCAGCACCGGCTCGCCTACAAAAACGTCTTCTGCTCTTTTCGGGATGGCATAGGTAACGGATCCCATCGGAAGGTTTGTCTTCTGAGAAGAATCGTCGATTACGACTGTGTTTACACCGAAGAACGGCGGAATTGTAAGTCCAAGCGCACAGACAATGGCGCAGATTACAATCAGATGAACAATAAATTTTAAGAATTTGGACATCTCTTAGCACCCCTTGCTTTTCTTTTCTTCCACTCCTGTGGCAGATATTTCTAAACAGAATGTGATAGTTTCAATCAGCATTATAACCTTTTTTTTCTTTTCGGTCAACTTCCTATTAAAAATTCCGTAAAAAAACAAGCCTGTAAAAAGCGGTCTTCCTTTTCACAGGCTCTGAATGATATATAATTATAGGAAACAACTGGCTTTTTGCCGTTTACAATAATTATTATTAATTATTTACTTAAAAAGTGCTGCACGGCACTGATCCATCTTAATTTGCCATGCTCAGGTACTGTTCCACCTCTGTCATGGCTGACTCCTCATCCTCTCCGTTTGCCGAAACAGTAATCTCTTCGCCTGCATCCAGCCCGAGAGTCATCATTCCCATAAGGCTTTTGGCATTTACCTTTTTCTTTCCAACCTCAACGAAGATCTCACTCCGATACTTGCTGGCCACCTGCACCAGCTGAGCTACAGGCTTTGCTTCAAGTCCGGTAGACAAGTTGATAGTGATGGGTTTTCTAATCATAATAGCTCCTCCTCGTTCTTCCGCAGCCCCTCCGCAATTTCGCCCAGCCTTCTAAGGCGGTGATTGATACCGGATTTTCCCACCTGCGGATTCAACATACTGCCTAATTCTTTTAGCGAAGCTTCCGGATATTCGATCCTGAGCCTGGCCGTCTCCGCCAGACCTTCCGCGAGACTCTGGAAACCGATCTTTTCCTGGATCAGCCGGATATCATCCATCTGCTTTACCGCCGCACTTACGGTTTTGCTGATGTTCGCAGTTTCGCAGTTCACCTTCCGGTTCACGGAGTTGCTGATCTCTTTAAGAATACGGATATTCTCAAGATCCATCAAGGCGACGTTTGCCCCCATGACAGCCAGCATGTCCACGATCTGTGCGCCCTCCTTCACATAGACCACATGTGATTTCTTGCGCAGCACCGTCTTGGCATCAATTCCGAAACTGCAAATCATTGTCTGCAGCTGCTCTGCTTTCTGTTCATCTGCACATACGATCTCGAAATGATAACTCTTTCTCGGATCGCTGATCGAGCCCGAAGACATAAAAGAACCTCGGATAAAAGCTCTTCTGCAGCAGTCTCTTTTAATAAGAAGAGACTGCTCCTCAAGAAACAGGCTTTTACCCTGACAGGCTTTTTCCGGACCGGTCTGGACCCTGGTTCCGGAAAGGAGCGCCGATATCTCCTCTTCTCCGGAGATCAGCAGCCTCTGTCCTTTTCCTCTCGGAGCCGCTTCAGAACATTCAGCATTTTCAGCTACTATATTATATGTTTTTTTTAATAATGTAAAGCACTTTCTTAATACGCATTCATTTTCCGATGATATCTGAATGTATTTTTTTCCATCCATATCCTGGTGCACAGACCCGCAGGCACATAAAAAAGCAGCTATTTCTGCCATATTACAGTGCCGTGCCGTATCTATCCTGCGCTCGAGTTCCTCTTTCACCATCCCTGAAAAAGACATACCCGCTCCTTTTACTTTCCTCTGCCCGGTCTGTCACGATCAGCATCTCTGTGTTCCAGCCGGTACCCGAAACCGCCGATCTCACAGATCCGCCGGTATACCTCTCTGGCAACAGAAATTGACCTGTGCTTTCCGCCGGTACATCCGATCGCTATGACGAGACTTGTTTTCCCTTCCGCCGCATACCTCGGAAGTAGAAACCGGAGCATATCCTCCAGCATCTGTACAAATTTCATGCCGTCGCCATTCATCATCACATAATCAAATACACTGTCATCCATCCCTGTCAGCGGACGAAGTTCATCCACATAATAGGGATTCGGAAGAAAACGGACATCAAATACAAGATCCGCGTCTGAAGGGATCCCGTACTTGAATCCGAAGGAAAGGACCGACACCATCATATTGCCGAATTTTCTGTCCTCCAGAAAGATCCTTTCCAGTTCCATCCTGAGTTCCCTTGTCAGGGTATGGCTCGTATCTATAATGTAATCTGCGTGCTTTCTAAGATGCGAAAGTTTTTCTCTCTCCAGCCGGATTCCTTCATCCACACGTCCTCCCGTGCTGAGAGGATGGCTCCTCCTGCTTTCCTTATATCGTTTTACAAGGACTTCATCCTGAGAATCCAGGAAAAGCACTTCGAAGGCAAAGCCCGATTCCTTCATCCTTGCAAGGACCGCCAGCAGTTCATCAGGAGACACACCGCTTCTTGCATCGATACCGATCGCGGCATTGACAACATCCTCACTTCTGGCCTCCAGCATGAGTGCCGTAAACTTCTCCAGAAGTTCCACCGGCAGATTGTCCACGCAGAAATACCGCATATCTTCCAGCATTTTAAGAGCAGTACTTTTACCAGCCCCGGACATACCGGTCACAATGACAAAACGCATTTAAAATTCCCCCAGAAAACGCACTTCCGGCTCAAGTTCCACACCATATTTCTGAAAGACCTTCTGCTGCACATCTCCCATCAGCCGGCATACATCCGCGGCCGTTGCACCTCCGGCATTGATCACAAAACCGCAGTGTTTTTCAGAAACTTTCGCACCGCCTACCTGATAGCCCGCAAGACCGGTATCCATGATCAGTTTCCCTGCGAAATATCCTTCCGGGCGCTTAAAGGTACTTCCGGCTGATGGATATTCCAGCGGCTGCTTATCCGACCGCCTGGTCTGAAGATCGCGCATGGTTTCGCGGATAGCTTCCGGATCGCCCTTTCTAAGACAGATTTCAGCGCCGAGTACCAGAAGGTCTTCTTTTTCAACAATGCTCGTCCGGTAGCCGAACCCCATCTGACCGCCCGGGATCTCACGGATCTCTCCACTAGATGTGAGCACTCTTACCGTGCTGATCACATCCTTCATCTCTCCTCCGTAAGCGCCGGCATTCATCCGCACTGCTCCTCCCAGAGTCCCGGGGATTCCCCCCGCAAACTCAAACCCTGTCAGCGAGGCATTTCTCGCTGCAGCCGCAATGCCGGAAAGCAGCGTGCCTGCAGAAGCCCGGATCTTCTCTTCCTGAACCTCAAGGTTCCCGAAATTGCGGAAAATCTGCATGACGACTCCCCGGTATCCCCGGTCACTCACCAGCAGGTTGCTCCCGTTTCCCAGAATAAAAAGAGGAAGGTTTTCAGCTTTGCAGACTCTTCGTATCTTTTGTATCTCCTCCTCCGTCTCCGGCATCAGGAACAGATCTGCAGGGCCTCCGATCCGAAATGTCGTATGTTCCGCCATCGGCTCATCGATCCGGATCTGATCATCTGCCAGAAAATTCCGGAACAGCCGGATCTGATCTTCCTTTATTTTACTTTTTTCTTGATAATAGTGTTCCAAACCTTAACTCTCCTGTTAATCGTTTCTGGTCCTTTGCTTTTGTCAGGGCTGTTACCGCCTCCTGCGCAAGCATCATGCCGGCGCATACCGGTACAAACACGGCCCGTGCCTGCCGGCGTTTTGCCTTTTCTTTTGAATAAACAGCCCGCACATTCTGAATACCGGCCTTTTTCAGTTCCGCCCGGACCGATCTGGCCAGAGAATCACCCGAAATTCTGAAAATATCACCAGCAGTCAGTCTGGAAGGATCCAGACGGCTGCTCATATCCATACAGGTTACAAAAGGAATCCCCTTTTCTTTCAGGATCCGGATCAGGATCACTTTCTGTTTTACATCTTCCAGGGCATCTACAACAAAATCATAACTGCCAAATTTAAAAAGGAATACCGTGTCCTCCGTTATAGATGTTTCATACGTATGTACAAGGATCTGTTCGTCGATGGCATGTATCCTCTCCTTCGCTGCAGTTACCCGGCTCTGCCCTACAGTCGTTTTAAAAGCGAACAGGTGGTTTTCCAGATCCTCTCCCTCGATTTTTCCGGAATCCGCAAGAATAAGACTCCCGGCGCCGCATCTGGCCAGAGCCTCTGCACAGGCACACCCCGCACTGCCAAGACCAAAAACAGCAATTTTTGCTTTTCCAACGATATCTGCTTTATCTCCCAGCAATAATTCCAGCCCCGAAACTGCTTCCTGCATGGTTCTCTTCCTCCGGATTTTCCTGTCCTGTCAAAAAAAAATTATACTATCACTTTTCGAAAAAGACAACGTCGCGAATTTCTCATTTTATGCGCAAAAGCATATCTTTTTTTGTGCGGAATGTGCTATAATCAGAATCGTCACTCATATGGAAAAGATATGCGAAGTCATGTTTGTCGTATATAATTTATCAGTATGATCCAATTCATTATATATTATG
>CACZPF010000034.1 GCA_902782975.1 uncultured Lachnospiraceae bacterium | reverse complement strand
CACCAACCCCGCAGCCAGGCTGCAAGACCAGTACTCCCTCCGTGCACCTCCAGGGGCTCGAACCCTGGACACCCTGCGCCTCAGATGTATTTTTATACGGTGCCGCAACAAATTATATCGTGTTATCAGGCGCCAGAATTCCGCACAATTAAAGTGTTTGAAGGCGCTCGACGAACGATATGACACCAAATAAAGCGAAGTGGAGTTTTGTAATTAATAAAGTTTTGTGGGATAAAATTTCAGTCCGATACCTTGTTTTACAGCCCCGGGATCCGGGGCTGTTTGCAGTTATGCCGTTAACCTTATTTGGATATTAGTAGTATGTGCCACAGCTGCTATTGACGTCTAGGTCGGCATACCGATATAATGGAATCTGGAAGAAAGCGAGGTGAAACAGTCATGGGATTACAGACATTATTAGATCGGAAAAACATATCAAAATATGCTTTATCAAAAAAAAGCGGCGTGCCAAAAACTACTATTATGGATATTTGCGCCGGAAGGAGCGAAATAGAGCGTTGTTCTGCAAAGACGGTACAGCTGCTTGCAAAGGCACTGGATTGTTCTATGGAAGAAATCATGGAGCTATCAAAACCCTATGACAGTCAGACCGGACTTCCGAATGATCAAACCTATCTGGAGTGCGGCCTTCCGCCCTTTCTTACCGAATCCATTGACGCAATGAAAAGCGCGTGGCGGAAGCTGGATCGTGGGGAAAAATATCTTCGCTGGGATTGTGACTACTGTAACCTGCAGACAGATATCAATAACGCTGAAGTCAACCAGGTGATTAGCCCGGATCAGGCATGGTACCTGCGAGAGAAATACCTGCGTTTGGAAAGGGTTAGAAATGAAGGAAGTTATTGATTTTACAAACTTCAAAAAGAGAAACAAAGCCTACGCCGGGGCAAACGGAAACAAGATTTCCGTTATCTACGAAGGAGAGCAGTATATGCTCAAATTCCCTGCACAGGCAAGGCTGAACAAAGATATGAGTTACAGCAACAGCTGTTTTTCAGAGTACCTCGGCTGCCAGATTTACGAGAGCATAGGGATTCCTGTCCAGAAAACCCTTCTGGGAACCTATACGGTAAAGGGGAAGAAAAAGATCGTGGTTGCCTGCGGCGATTTCACCAAGCCGGGGGTCACCTTGCAGGATTTTGCATCGCTGAAAAACCAGATGATTGATTCTGAAAGGAACGGTTATGGAACTGAATTATCGGACATTCTGTATACTTTTGAGGAACAGACTGCGGTAGACAGTGTGATCCTGTCAGAACGTTTCTGGGATATGTTTATCGTAGATGCCCTGATCGGGAACTGGGACAGACATAATGGCAACTGGGGCTTTTTATACGACAGTGTTTCGGATGAAATGACCCTGGCACCCGTCTTTGACTGTGGAAGCAGCCTGTATCCGCAGGCGGATGAGACGATTATGAAGGCGGTTCTTGAGGATGAAGGGGAACGAAATCACAGGATCTACAACATCCCTACTTCTGCAATTATGAAGGACGGAAAGAAGATCCGGTATTTTGATTTTATTTCATCCCTGAAAAATGAGGACTGCAACCGGGCCTTGATACGGATCCTCCCTAAAATAGATATGGAAAGAATTCGTGTTATCATCAGGGAAACTCCCTTTATGAGCGAGTTGCAGAAACAGTTTTATGAAACAATGCTGTCAGAGAGAAAAGCAAGGATTTTGGATTTCTCTCATAAAGCGTTAATGAATCAGGACATTCACTGATTTGGCATGGTTCTCTGTAAATATCGTTCACTCCCAAAAAGCATCCAATAAAAGTGATCCCGACCAGATATCTGGCCAGGGTTTTTAATGTGTTACTTCGTCTTAACTCGACCTTTTCACGCCGCTCCTAGCAGAACATGGGTATACAGCAATACATTGCTATTCCCTAGGATCATACAACCAGCGAGCAATAACGCCAACATCCTGTTTCTTTTCATGTGCATCTCCTTCGGCATCCGCCTATTCAATCTCCACATTCTGCCATCTGGTAAAATGAAGTGAAATATCGTAATAATAAAAGTTTTGTGGGATAAAATTCCAGTCCGATACCTTGTTTTAAAGCCGCTCT
>CACZPF010000033.1 GCA_902782975.1 uncultured Lachnospiraceae bacterium | reverse complement strand
GTTGCCCTGTGGCAGTATGTTGGCCAGTCTATGATGCTTTATATGGCGCAGATCTCGGGAATCAGCCAGTCTCTGTATGAGGCGTCTTATATCGATGGCGCTACAAAGGTGAAAGCATTCCGTTATATCACTTTGCCGCTTCTTAAACCGATGATTGGTACGGCGATGAGCCTGAACGCGATTGGTTCGCTGAAGTTTTTCGATCTGATCTATTCTATGCTGGGGGATAAAACAGAGAACCTGAAGATGGATGTGCTGGCGACTTATCTGTACCGTACCGGCTTTTCATCCAAGGGCGGCAATCATTACGGACGTGCCAGCGCCATCGGCCTTATACTGGTTGTACTATGTCTGATAGCAACCGTCATTATCAACCGGATCTTTAAAACAGAAAACTACGAAATGTAAGGAGGAATAAAAATGACCAGAAATAAAAAGAAAACAAAACCTTCTACGATCGTTATCTATGTTTTTCTGATCTTTATGGTGGTGATCTATATTGCGCCGATCTTCTGGATCGCGATGTCTTCGGTTAAGACAAGGGCGCAGATCTACAAAGCTCCCTTTGCTTTTCCGGAAGAATTCCACTGGGAAAATTATCAGGTAGCCTGGAGCGCAGGAAAGCTGGGCATAGCCATGCTGAATTCCCTTTTCGTCTGTGTGGTCACTTTGCTGCTGACGATGTTCCTGGGATCCATGGCAGCCTTTGCTATTGCCCGTATGCGCTGGAAGCTTTCCGGCGCGGCGATGCTTTACATTCTGGTCGGCATGATGATTCCGGTTCACTGTGTGTTGATCCCGTTATTTGTGCGGTTTGCAAATCTCGGGCTTAACAACAGCCTGTGGGGTCTTATATTACCCTACCTGACGTTTTCGCTTCCGACTTCGGTCTATATTATGACAGGTTTTTTCCGGAGTATCCCCAACGAGCTTCTGGAATCCGCCTGTATTGACGGATGCTCGATCTACAGAATCTTTTTTGAGATCGCGCTTCCGCTTTCGAGAACCGGACTTTTTGTAACCGGGCTTATGACCTTTGTCGCCAACTGGAACGAACTGCTTCTTGCCCTTGTCTTCATTACCGACAGCAACAAGAAGACTCTTCCTGTAGCACTGACGAAATTTGTCTCTCCCTATGAGAGTGCCTATCATAAAATGTTCCCCGCGATCCTGATCGCGATCATTCCGACTATTATTGTCTATTCTGCTTTCAGTAATCAGATCGTCGATGGTCTGACAACAGGAGCAGTCAAGGGCTGAGAGATGTGGCAAAAGGAGACAGGGGACGGTTCTCTGTCTCCTTTGTCAGAAAAAAAGAGACAGAGAACCGTCCCCTGTCTCCTTTTTATTTTTTATTTTACTGTATCTTCCCGATCATTTCCGCGACGGCCTGCTTCATCTGTTCGACTTTCTGCTGTGAGACCGCCTGATCCGGTGCAACAGAGTAATAGTAGAATTTGATCTTCGGCTCGGTGCCGGATGGACGCATGGCAAACCAGGTGCCCTCTTCAAGGTCAAAGCGGAGGACATTGGATGCGGGAATGTCTTCATAGCCGTGGATGTAATCGGTGGTCTTCTGTACGGTGAAGGGGCCGAAAGAAGTCGGGTGTCCGTCCCGGAAGGCATCCATGATGCGGCTTATGAGGGCGGCACCTTCCGCACCTTCCTTTACCAGGGAGACCTGTGCTTCGCTGAAATAGCCATATTTTTTATAGAGTTCTTCCAGGGCATCCGATAAGGTCATGCCTTTCTTTTTGTAATAGGCGGCCATTTCGGCAACCAGCATGGCGCAGCAGACACCGTCTTTATCCCGGACGGCTTCCCCGGGAGCACATCCGATGCTTTCTTCGTATCCGAAGAAATACGCGTATCCCATATCTTCAACATCATGGATCTTTCCGCAGATGTTCTTAAATCCGGTCAGCGCCTGGAAAACGCGGATGCCGTAGCTTTGGGCGATGGCAGCTCCCATATCGCCGGTCACGATGGATTTGATCAGGGCTGCTTTTTCCGGCAGTTTTCCGGCTTCCTTCATGCCCTGCGCCATATAGGCGATCAGCATGGCGCCGGTCTGGTTTCCGTTCAGAAAATGATACTCGCCGTCTTTTTTCAGTACCTCGATCGCCATCCGGTCACTGTCGGGATCTGTGGCGATCAGCACCTCTGCGCCGACCTTCTTCCCAAGCTTTTCGGAAAGTTCAAATCCTTTGGGATCTTCGGGGTTCGGATACCCCACTGTCGTAAATTCCGGATCCGGCATTTCCTGTTCCGGTACAAGATGGAAATTGGTATAGCCCATCTCGGTAAGCACCGTGCGGACAGGAATGGAACCGGCTCCGTTCAGCGGTGTGTAGACGAGGCAGATATTCTTATCCAGCTGGTCCGCCGGATGCTGGGACATTCCTTCTACGTAATCCAGGTACTGGCGGTCCATTTCTTCTCCGATCATGACGATCAGGCCTTTTTCTTTGGCTTCCTCGAGAGGACAGGTCTTAAATTCATCAAAGAAATCCAGTTTCTGGATCTCGGAAAGCATGCCGTCAGAGACTTCGCCGGAAATCTGGGCACCGTCCGACCAGTAGACCTTATAGCCGTTATACTCCTTGGGATTATGGCTTGCTGTCATGTTGACACCTGAGATACAGCCAAGCTTTCTGATGGCAAAGGAGAGTTCCGGTGTGGGGCGCATTTCGGGGAACAGATATGCCCGTATTCCGTTGCCGGCCATTATAGATGCCACCAGCTCGGAAAACTCCTTGGAATGATACCGGCAGTCATAGGCGATGGCGAGGCCTTTCGCGGGATCTGCGCCGGATCTTAATATATAATTTGCGATTCCCTGGGTGGCCCGTCCTACGGTCAGGACATTCATACGGTTGGTGCCCGCGCCGCAGATCCCGCGCAGTCCCGCCGTACCAAAAACGATCTCCTGATAAAATCTTTCGTTAATTTCCTTTTCATCATCTTTGATCGCGATCAGTTCGTCCCTGAGAGGATCACCGTCTGCAAGGTTGTCAAGCCAGAGTTTATACTGTTCAAATGCATTCATTTTCAAAAACCTCCTTGTAACTGAAAAGAACGTCTGTCATTTTCCATATCATAACATGAAACCGGAAGAAATGCCAGATGGTACAATGTTTTCGTATTAATAGTTGTCAATATAAATCCGGAACTTATGCGCATCCCACGGAAAGTTGACAGAATTTTAAATAAACTGTCCGAAAGAATAGTGACGGGAGTATAAATCCGTTGTATAATAAATACACTGGTGTATTTAAACGTATGGAAACAGGGGAAGGAGGAATGGAATCATGAAAAAACATTTCAAAAGTTTTCTATCCGGTTTTATGGGACGGCAGGGCAGCCGCCGCAGAGGAAAGGCAGGAATATTTCTGCTGGTCCTGGCAGGGCTTCTCATCCTTGGACTGCCGGCCGGGATCAGGGCGGAATCGACAGAATGCCCGAATAATAGTGTAGATGGCACGCATATGTGGCTGACCCAGATGCTGGAGATCGTTTATCCAACCTGCACAGATCAGGGAATCGTGCCGCAAAAATGTGAATACTGCGGTGCTATGAAGTATTCCTATATGCCTGCCAACGGGCATGATTATCACGTGACGGGGAATAGCGCTCCAGCTACGTGTACCACCGACGGATGGGTAGAATATAAGTGTAACAGCTGTGGAGACACGTATAAAGATACGATCCCGGCTTTCGGGCATACCTGGACAATGGTCAACAGCATTGCGCCTTCCTGCGATACAGACGGATCGACCAGATACCAGTGTACTACCTGCGGAACAGAATATACGGATGTTCTGCCGAAAACAGGACACCAATGGCAGATCGTAGAAGAAAACTGCGAGGCGCCTACGTGCCAGAATGAGGGGTTCTATTTCTACCGCTGCCTTGCGTGCGGGGCAGAAATGAAGACGATCCTTCCCAAGTCAGATCATATGTTCATGACCTATAAAACAGAAAAAGGAGACTGCCAGCATAAGGGTGTCCAGTATCAGAAATGCGGCGTCTGTGATCTGGAAAACAAAGTAGACCTGGGTTATGGCGAGCACAAATACGGAAGCTGGTATATCAAAGTGGCAGCTACGGATCATTCCTCCGGTGTCCGGGCGCGGAATTGTTCTGTCTGCGGCCGTGAGGAGACGGAATCTTTCTATCCGGACGGTACACTGGCCAGGGGCAGTCAGGGCAGTGCTGTAGCAGACCTGCAGTCCAAGCTGATCGACCTTCATTATCTGAATGACAGGGCAGACGGCGCATTCGGCAAAAACACGGAGAACGCGGTGAATGCATTTCAGACGGCAAATGGTCTTTCTGCGGACGGAATTGCCTGGCCTCAGACGATCGCAGCTGTCAATGATTCATGGGCAAAAGAAAAGAACCCCGCCTCCCAGCCGACGCCGACACCGGAACAGCCGGCGCTGCCGCCAATAGAGCGCACATCCTGCCGCCATACGCTGGATGCAGAGACGGCCTCCCATACCGATTTCTGTAAAGATCACTGGGCGCTGCTGGAAAAGATTGCAGAGGCATCGTCCAATGGGACCGTATCCCCGGAACTCCTTTCGGAAGCCATTCCGGCATGGGAAGACTCGCTGAACAGTCTGTATGAAAAATGGACATCCATCACGCAGTACGATACCGAAGTATACAAAGCCAAAGAAGCCTTTTATCATGCACTTGAACTGCAGGATCATGCGATGGCCGGCCTGGGTGAACAGGCCGTCAAAGAATGGCGGCTTCAGGCACTTATCGATGAAACGACACGCCTCTGTGCCCTGCTCAATGAATAAACTATGGTCTTGCCGTGCATGGGGTCTTTTGGTATAATAAAATAAGCAACTTTTTTCTATCTACTTTTGAAGGAGGGAAGGCGGAATTTCGCCATACAAACACTATGAAAGAATTTATGGATAAGGATTTTGTACTGGAGACAGAAACTGCTAAACGACTTTTCCACACCTATTCTGAAAATATGCCGCTGATCGATTATCACTGTCATTTAAACCCGCAGGAAATTTATGAGGACCGCCGGTTCAACGATATCGGTGAAGTCTGGCTGGGCGGCAAAAATCCGGACGGCAGCTATTTTGGAGATCATTATAAATGGCGCATCATGCGTTCTAATGGTGTGAAAGAAGAAAACGTCACCGGAACGGCAGATCCCTTCGGACGGTTCGAAAAATTTGCGGAGGCACTGGAACTGTGCATCGGCAATCCCATGTATCACTGGTGCAATCTGGAACTTCGCAAATACTTCGGCGTGACCAAACCTCTTGGCAAAAAAACAGCTAAAGAGATCTGGGACCAGTGCAACGATAAGCTGCAGAATGATCCGAACTGCACCGTACGAGGCCTGATCAGGCAGTCCAATGTTGCGTATATCGGGACGACAGATGATCCGGTAGATACGCTTGAATGGCACGAAAAGATCGCTGCGGATAAATCCTTTACAACCATCGTACGTCCTTCCTTCCGTCCCGATAAGGCTATTAATATTACAAAGGCCGGCTGGAAAGAATATATGGACAAGCTGGCAGCCTGTGTCGGTAAAGAGAGGTTTGAATCCGTCCAGGAAGTTCTGGACGCCATTACAGAGAGGATCCGGTTCTTTAAGGATCATGGCTGTGTTGCCAGCGATCACGGCATCGACTATGTAATGTTCCGCCCCGCTCCCATGGAAGAAGTAGATGCCGCTTTCAAAAAGGCAATGAACGGGGAAGCCATCACCCTGGAAGAGGCTGAAAAGTTCCAGACAGCGCTTCTTCTTGCCCTTGGCAGAGCATATCATAAATATGATATTGTCATGGAAATTCATTACTCCTGCCTCAGGAATGTGAATGAAAGAATGTTTAAGATCGAAGGACCTGACACCGGCTTTGATATGATCGCCCAGAATACCTGCGGCGGAAATATCGCGGCTTTTATGTCCGAGCTGGATAAGACCAATGAACTGCCCAAGACGATCCTGTTCTCCCTGAATCCTGCAGATAATGAGCAGATCGGAACGATCCTCGGCGCTTTCCAGTCGGATGAGGTTCCCGGAAAGATCCAGCACGGTCCGGCATGGTGGTTCAATGACACCAAGAGCGGCATGGAAGATCAGATGAGATCTCTTGCAAATCTCGGGATCCTCGGGAACTTTATCGGAATGCTGACAGACTCCCGTTCCTTCCTTTCCTATACAAGGCATGACTACTTCCGCAGGATCATGTGCAACATGATCGGCAGCTGGGTAGAGAATGGTGAATATCCCGACGATGAAGAAGCACTGAAGAGAATCGTAGAGGGAATCAGCTATAACAACGCCAAAAGGTATTTCGGACTGTAAAGAGGCGGAATTCTCAGTAAGCATCAGGATCAGGACTTCAGTCCGGGATCGTTGTATCATAAAAACAACCAGACACCCTGCCAGGTCAGGCAGGGTGTTTTCTCAAACAGGAGGGAAAAATGCAGGCAATTCAGATTCATCCAAGAGATAATGTGGCGGTAGCGCTGGAAGATCTAAAAAAGGGAAACCAGGTCGAAATTAACGGTGTGAAGATCGACCTGCAGGATGATGTCGCCCGGGGGCACAAACTGGCTCTGGTTGAAATCGGGGAAGGAAGCCAGATCGTTAAATACGGCAACGTGATCGGACTTGCTACAAAGGATATTACACCTGGCAGCTGGGTCCACGTACATAACGTGAAAACAGAGCTTTCGGAAGGGACAGAGTATGTCTATGATCATCAGGTCTATGATCTTCCGGAGACAAAAGAGCGTACCTTTATGGGCTTCCGCCGCAAGGATGGAAAAGCAGCAATTCGTAATGAACTGTGGATCATCCCTACGGTCGGGTGTGTCAATCCGGTGGCGGAGCAGCTGGTAAGAGAGAATCAGGATCTGGTGACAGGCAGTATTGAAGGACTTTATACCTTTACCCATCCCTTCGGCTGCAGCCAGATGGGTGATGATCATGCCCAGACCCGCAAGATCCTGGCAGACCTGGTCCGCCATCCGAATGCAGGCGGCGTGCTGGTTCTGTCCCTTGGATGTGAGAACCTTACCCAGGAACAGTTTAAGACAGAGCTTGGCACCTGGGATGATGAGAGAGTAAAATTCCTGGTATGCCAGGAGGTATCGGACGAGGTCAAAGCCGGGACAGCCCTGTTAAAGGAGCTGGCATCTTATGCCGGACAGTTTAAGCGCGAAGAGATTCCTGCAAGCGAGCTGGTAGTAGGTATGAAGTGCGGAGGATCGGACGGCCTTTCCGGTATTACCGCCAATCCGACGGTCGGGCGTTTCTCGGACAGACTGATCGCTCTCGGCGGAACAACGATCCTGACAGAAGTCCCGGAAATGTTCGGGGCGGAGTCTTTGATCTTTAACCGCTGCAAGGATGAGGAAACCTTTAAGCGTGCCGTAAAGATGGTCGACGACTTCAAGGATTATTTCACCGCCCACGGGCAGGTAGTTTATGAGAATCCGAGCCCGGGAAATAAGGCGGGCGGCATCACCACCCTGGAAGATAAATCCTGCGGATGTGTCCAGAAGGGCGGAAGTGCACAGGTCAATGATGTCCTGCACTATGGAGATATGGTAAAGATTCACGGGCTGAACCTTCTTTCCGGTCCGGGAAATGATCTTGTTTCTTCCACTGTGCTTACCGCTGCAGGATGTCACATGATCCTGTTTACCACCGGCCGCGGAACACCCTTTGGAGCACCGGCGCCTACCGTAAAGATCTCAACCAACACACCACTCTTTGAGAAAAAACCGGGATGGATCGATTTTAATGCAGGACCTGTCGCCGAAGGCGAGCCGCTGGATGACGCAGGGGAGAGACTGCTGGATTTTGTCATCGAAATCGCCAGTGGAAAGCAGACAGTCAGTGAACAGAAGGGCTATAGAGGCATTTCCATCTTTAAGGATGGCGTTGTCCTGTAATAACGGAATACAAATATTGTAAAATAGTATCTGAGTCAGTGTACCAGCCGCCCGGCAGATCTGTGCCGGGCGGTATTCCAATTGATGACAGGGCTTCAAAAGAACTGCCGATAAGGGAGTCAGATATGGGAGAAGAAGGTATTTTAAGATATGCGTTGATCGGAACAGGGCAGATGGGTAAGAAGTATGCTCGGATGCTCAAAGATCACCAGGTCAGAAGATCGGCTGTTACAGCTGTTGTTGCAAGAAGCGCAGCGAATCAGGAATGGGCCCGCGAAAATCTGGGAGAAGAGGTCCTGATCTGCCGGGATGAAGACGAGCTGTATCAGCATGGAGAAGTTTTTGATGCTGTCCTGATCACGACCCCGCATCGTCTGCATCCTGCCATGGCGGTCAGAGCCATTCAGGAAGGGAAATGCGTCCTGTGCGATAAACCCTCCGGTGCCAGCATTGCCGATGCCGTACAGATCAATCGGACCTGGGAGCAGACCTGCAGCAGCAATGGATCCATGCCCGTTTTCGGCATGATGTTTCACCAGAGGACTTATGGGAAATACCGGAGGATCAAAGACCTGCTGCAGCACGACGCGCTCGGAAAGATCACCCGTGTTCAGATGGAAAACAGCCGGTATTTCCGGACGGACCACTATCACAGATCCAGTCCCTGGCGAAGCAGCTGGGAAGGCGAAGGAGGAGGGGCTCTGATCAATCAGGGAAGTCATCTCCTTGATATCTGGCAGTGGCTGTTCGGCCTGCCGGTCAGCATTTATGCGATGATTCCCTTTGGAAAATATAATGATTTTATGGTAGATGACGAGGCAACGCTTTTTATGGAATATCCTGATAAGATGACCGGTACTTTTATTCTTTCGACACAGGAAGGTACCTGGCTGGAAAGGCTGGAGATCGTGGGGACCCGGGGCAGGATCCTTATGGAAAATGATACGCTGACCTGTACCTGTTACCGTCAGGATACGAGAGCATATGCATCTTCAGCCATGTGTGATGCCAGGGAGGAGCTGACGGAAGTACTGGTCGAGAAAAAGGACTATCCGGTTGACGACAGGCCGTATATCAATATGCTCGACAATTTCTGGCTGGCGGCTGTGGCTGGAGAACCACTGATCGCTCCTGGCATAGAAGGAATCAATTCTCTCGAGATCATCAATGCTTCCTACCTTTCGGCGTGGAAAGGCAGGAAGATCTCTCTTCCCATTGATCCCTGGGAATATGACAAAGAATTAAAACAACATGTAAAGCTGGAGCAGGATAAAAAAGCAGCTGAAGCAGAGCAGCTGAAGAGAGACAGTTGAAGGTATTATAGACAAGTCCTCCCAGGCGTTCGGGAGGCCAGATTTAATGACATCGGTTACGACAGCTGAAAGGAAAAAATGGAAAACGCAACAGACATAACAGGAGGGATTGCCATGTCGATCTGCAGCAGCAGGGAAAGAAAATTATGGGCTCAGTTTGACGCTTTACAGATGGGGAGCGGATGGGATGAGGAAGATATCAGCAAACCGCAGATCCTGGTAGAAGATGTTTTTGGAGACAGTCATCCGGGCAGTGTTCATCTGAACCAGCTGTCTGAACATATCTGCAGGGGCGTGTACGAAAAAGGCGGGGCACCGGGCAGGTTCCATACGACAGATCTTTGTGACGGCTGTGCACAAGGCCATGACGGGATGAATCTGATCCTCGCAAGCCGCGAGGCCATCTGCGACATGGTGGAGCTTCATGCGGGGTTCGTTCCCTGGGACGGTATGGTGCTTTGCTCTTCCTGTGACAAATCCATACCGGCGCATCTGAAAGCCATCGCAAGGGTCAATGTACCGTCGATTTTTGTTCCCGGCGGAAGTATGAGGCCGGGGCCGAATCAGACGACGTCTCTTCTGGCGGGTTCGATCTCTCTTAGAGAAAAGCAGAAAGAAGGGATCGATCCGGATGAGATCCGGGATTATAAACTGACTGGCTGTCCTTCTGCGGGGGCTTGTACTTTTTTGGGAACGGCTTCCACCATGCAGTGTATGTCAGAGGCTTTGGGCCTCGCACTTCCGGGTAGTGCCCTGGTTCCGGCAACGATGCGGGATATTCTGGCTTCGGCAAGAAATGCCGGCAGGGCGATCATGAAGCTGGTTGATAAAAAAATCCTGCCCTCCCAGATCCTGACGGAGGCAGCCTTCCGGAACGCGATCGTGATCCACAGTGCCATCGGCGGTTCCACAAATGCAACGATTCACCTGCCATCCATAGCACGAGAACTTGGAATAGACCTGGCACCGGAGCTTTTTGACGAGATCAACCATAAAATTCCACATATCGGGAATATTAATCCGAGTGGAGAACATCTGACGGAAGCCTTCTGGTTTGCGGGCGGTATTCCCGCTGTGCAGATGGCTCTTAAAGAATATCTGGATCTGGATGTTATGACGGTTACCGGTCATACACTGGGAGAAAACCTGGAAGAAATCGAAAAGAGCGGTTTCTATCGCAGGAATGAAGGCTATCTTCATAATTACGGCCTTCAGAAAGAACAGGTGATCCTTCCGGTGGACAAGGCAGAAGAGACGGGGTCCATTGCGATCCTGAAGGGAAACCTGGCTCCGGAGGGAGCCGTCGTGAAGTATTCAGCCTGTGAAAAAGACATGCGGAAGCTCTGTGGGACAGCCCGCGTTTATGACAGCGAAGAAGAGGCTTATGGAGCCGTCGTGAGGGGAGATATTAATCCCGGTGAGATCCTGGTCATCCGCTACGAAGGCCCCCGGGGCAGCGGCATGCCGGAAATGCTGATGACGACAGAAGCGATCGTGTGTGATCATAAGCTGAACGGAAAGGTATCTCTTGTAACCGACGGACGTTTTTCAGGAGCGACCCGGGGTGCGGCGATCGGACATGTGAGTCCGGAGGCAGCAGCCGGCGGCCCTCTGGCGTATATTCATACCGGTGATATCATTGCCTACGATATAGAACAGCGATCTCTGAATGTCGTCGGAACAGATGGAAAAATGCAGGAGCCCGAGGAAGTTGAAAAAATCCTGGAATCCCGGAAGAGCAGCTGGCCATTAAAACAGCCTCCGCTTCGGAAAGGAGTTCTAAGAAGATATACTGAGCATGCCCTTTCCGCCATGCAGGGAGCAGGATATTAAAACCGGGCGGATGCAGGTTTGTGTTTTTGACAAACATACCATTCAATCGAAGCAGGGAGTTTCGCAATTGCCTTACAGGTATATCCTGTAGAAAGGAAGGTTTAGTAATGGCCAGATATATTACGCCAGCCGTAACGCCGTTTCTGGAAAACGGGAAAATTGATGAGACAGGAGCCGCCGCCCTGTATGAATTTCTGATCAGGGGAGGGGTGGACGGAATACTGGTCCTCGGAAGCATCGGGGAGTTTTTTGCGATTTCATTAGAAGAAAAAAAGAAACTGATCTCTCTTGCCGTCCGTCAGGCAAAGGGCCGCGTGAAGGTGATCGTGGGCACGGCGGATATGGTCTATGAAAATGTTCCGGCCCTTTCCAACTGGTCTTTAAAAGAAGGGGCAGACGCGGTGATCATTGTATCTCCCTATTATTTTAAACTGGCGCCGGAACAGATAGAAGCCTACTATGACAGACTGGCCTCCGAAATAGAAGGACCGGTGTATTTATACAATTTTCCGGACCGGACCGGCTATACGATCCCGGCGGATGTCATCCTGCGTCTTGCCTTAAAACATAAAAATATCGTCGGCTGTAAAGACACGATCTCCGGTATGGATCATACAAGAGAGCTGATCCGGACCATCAAACCGGAACGGCCTGACTTTGAGATCTATTCCGGATTTGACGAAAATTTTGCACACAATGTGCTGGCCGGAGGAGACGGATGTATTGCAGGCATCTCGAACTTTGCACCGTCACTGTG
>CACZPF010000032.1 GCA_902782975.1 uncultured Lachnospiraceae bacterium | reverse complement strand
GCCTTCATTGCAGCAGCCGTCGTCTCCGTATTCATCCAGAAAGTAGTCCAGCGAAAGGCAGGCCTGCGAAAGGATGGCTGACTGCTGGTCCGGCGTCAAAAAGCCTGGTTTTCTGCCGAATACGGAAAGCAGTACATTCTGAGTGATCCAGGGAGTCCAGTTCAGCATGGGGGATTTTCCGTCTCCCATCCACCAGAAATGATAGGACAGGTAGGGCTCCAGGATTCTTTTTCGGATCTGGGCCGTGACATATTGCTCGATCAGGGGGCTGATGTTTTTCAGCCGGCTGTCAAGCAGGGCTTCCGAAACGGACAGTATGGCGCCTGTTTCGGCCGCAAACAGATCGATGACGGGCCTTTCGGCATCCGGAAGGGGAAGCTGCGGCGTATCTCGGATGTAGGCGTTGTGGGCGGGAAGGCACCAGGTGGTCTCCTCCAGGATCAGGTAGAGTCCGTCCAGGATTTTATCCAGAAATCTACCCTGATCTTCCACGCATTCGGCCAGGACGAGGCTGGTCAGCATGGTTCTTTTGGCAAAGTATTTTGATTCAAACCGGCTCCGGTTGCCGTTTTGGCAGAATTCCCGGTAGTCTGAGATGAGAAGAGGGGGAAAGGCAGCATCCAGAGCCTTACTGCCCTGTTCTTTGATTTTTTCTTTGAGATCGGGAGCGAGGCCTTCCCAGAAGGAGCGGTCCTCTATACAGGGCAGGGTAATAGCAGCAGAAGAAGCAGCAGGATTCGCCGCGGTAACAGGTGCCGAAGAATCTGTGCAGGCGGACATTCGGCGGTTTCTTCTCAGGCCTTCAATCCATTTGCTGCACTCTGGAGCGAACAGATGGCGGCGGCCTCTTTTTATTTCTGTATTATTTTCCACGACAGGCCGCCTCTTTTCCAAATACCTGAATCTGTGTGAGAGCCGGGAAGGGGCTCGGGTCGTCGGCTTTTATAAGATCGGAGAGGGTGAGCCATGTGATATCTTTTTTATCAAGGCCTGAAAATACATGAGGCGTATCCACAAGTTTTTCCATTTTAAGCGGGAGATCGGATCCGTCGGAAAAGTGGATCCTGCCGGAAACCCACCAGTTGTCATGGGGAAAGTCGGCTCTTGTATAGAGGCGGATCTCATGGATGTCGACCTTTCGCCCGAAGTCCAGGCGGAATAGGGCATCATCCTGCCGGTTGATCCCCCAGGATTCGTAAGGCCATTCTCCGTGAGAAGTGCAGGCAAGACATCCGTCGATGGCGTTCCGGGCTTCGAAGACGGCTTCATTTCGTGTCTCCACGTTGGCGCTGGCATGGGGAAAAACATAATCCACATCATGCTGGTCAAAAGGATTCAGGGCGAGATTTTTGAAGGCATTTATTTCGAAGGTCTCTGCTTTCCGGATGGATACGATATGCCGGTTTCCGAAAAAGCAGAGCGGGTTATAACTGGTTTTTCTTTCGTAGAAGGGAACAGGGAAGAGAACCTGGTCCTTCTTGATCAGGACAAAAGCTTCCTCCAGAGCGGCGTCTGCCCTGACCATATAAAAGGTGCCGGGCACAAGATCGGAGAATTCGATGATATCCCCTTTTCTGTATTCTCCGTCCCAGGTGAGCACGACCTGGTCCTGCCCCTGTTTTTCTGCTTTCGGGATATGATCCCAGTCGTTGTAGACCGATATTTTCATGTTTTCATCTCCTCCTGTCGCTTACTGCTTACTCTGAATATATTCCCGGGGACTGTGGCCGTCTACTTTTTTAAATACTTTGGAAAAGTAAAAGGCGGATTCGAACCCCAGGGCGTCGGCAACCTCATAGATCTTCATATCACCGGAAAGGAGCATCTGTTTGGCTTTTTCGATTTTTCTGGTGTAGACATATTCTGAAAAACCCACATCCGCATTCTTTTTAAAGATGACGGAAAGATAGGCGGGGGACAGGCCGAAGACTTCGGCCACCTCGTTCAGCTGAAGCTTTCCGTCCAGGTTTTCGTTGATATAGTCCTGGATAGAAGCAATCAGCCTGTCTTTGCCGGAACGCCGGTTGGCTCCGACGATGTGGCTGAACAGGCGGACAGGCGCCGAGGCATCTGCCTGTTCGATGGCGGTGCGTGCTTCTTCCCATGAGGTGGCGATGTCGAGCGGATCCTTTACGGCGGTTCCGATGCCGAACCAGAGCGATACATTAAAATAATTTACGATCATGGAACGGGCGTTTTCGATCGCAGTCTGGATCTGGCCCATGAGATCGGCGACTGCCTGGTCACTTGTAAAATAAAAGACCAGTGTAAAGTGCCGCATGTCATTGGAGACCGTGTAACAGGGAACATAGCGCTCAACGATCTCTTTTGTCATATTGAGGCAGGAGGAATACAGGACAAGGGTTTTCTGACCGGGCCCGGATTCTGCTTCCCCCTGCGGTTCGCCTGTGATCTGCCCGTATACGATAATATAGCGGTCGTAATCGAAGGACATCTGAAGATCCGAAGCCTGTTTCTGCAGTGTTTCCAGGTCCGGAATCTGGCGGGTAAAAAGCCGGAGCATGAATTTCTGCCGGAATTCATCCAGAGAATGGAAGCTGGGCCTGGCTTCCTTCATATGCCGGGTATGTTCATCCACCCTTGCCCTGGCTCTGGAAAGAGCATCTTTTAAATTGTCCTTGTTCAGCTCGATCTTTACAAGATAATCCACAGCCTGGCTGGCCAGGGCCTGCCTTGCCAGATCAAATTCTTCATAAGCAGTCAGAATAATAAAGACGGGCACCGGTCCGAACAGCCGCTGGGATTCCTTTAACAGTTCCAGACCGGACATTCTGGGCATTTTGATATCCGCGATCACAATGTCCGGCCTGCATTTTCTGATCATGTTCAGCGCTTCGGCCCCGTTGGGTGCGGTGCCGACGATCTCGATATCCGGGAAATTCCCTCCCAGCATGGATTTAAGGCCGATCTGAACCAGCGGTTCATCATCGACGATCAGTAATCTGTACATCATCGTTTCCTCTTTTCCGACGCGCCTGCTGCGTCATGGCATGCCGCGTATTCTGTCCGCAGACAGAATCCTCTGTACCGTTGATGGATGGTCCTTCAGGATGTGGACGGCAGGTTTTCCCGGAACGGGAATGAGAGCAGCATGGTTGTAAATTCTCCTTTAACACTTTCGATCCGGATCCCGAAGGAATCCCCGAAGGCATATTTGATCCGCTGGTTTACATTGGCGATCCCCAGCTGTTTAAAGAAGTCATTGGAAGGTTCAGCTGTGCCGGAAAGGACTTCCCGGATCTCGTTTTCATCCATGCCGACACCGTTATCCGTGACGGAGATAACGAACGTATCCTGTTCCCGGTACAGGCTGACTCGGATGATTCCGGCACCGTTTTTGGGCTCAATTCCATGAAAAATCGCATTCTCCACAATGGGCTGCAGAGAAAATTTAGTGATCATCTGGCTGAGCAGATCATTATCCTGGATATCATATTCCAGGGTGATGGTTCCTGCATACCGGTATTTCATGATCGTGAAATAATCGTCCAGGAGATCAAATTCTTCTTTTACAGAAATCAGGTTCTCGGTCTTTTTGGCGATGTTTTTGAGCAGCCTTGAAAGCGAGGTAGACATATCCGCAATGCCCTCCGCTCCCTGGATCGTGGCCATCCACTTGATGGTATTCAGCGTATTGTACATAAAATGCGGATTGATCTGGGACTGGAGGACACGATATTCCAGATCCTGACGGTCTTTTTCATCCTGTACTTTTTTCTCCATCAGCGCGGATACATTCATGGAAAGAGAATTGATCCCTGTACCTATTTCGCCGAGCTCATTATCCCATTCGATATCGGGATCCCTGGAAAAATCACCCTGCCCGACCCGTTCGAGTTTATCCAGTAATAAAGAAACGGGCCTTGCGATCATTCTTCGAAGGGCCAGCGTAATAAGAAAGCCGGCCATCAGGATCAGTGCAAAGACGATGCTGATAATGATGAGATATCCGCGGCTTCTGGAATGCAGTTCTGCACGGGAGGGAAGGACGGAGACAGTCCAGCCATGCTCCGGAAGGTTAAAGCTGACCGCTCCGGGCGGCAGATCATCGAGGTGAAACTGACTGTCCTCATAGGAGTAGGTGCCGGCACCCTCGATGGAAATGTACAGTTTTTCATCCTCTGCCAGCGAATACTGGTCAAAGAAACCGGAAATAAGATCCTGGGATACTTCTATATAGACCCATCCCACAAGCTGCGTCGAAGTGCTGCTGTAAACAGGACGGATGACCGGAAGAACCTTTTTGGCATAATATGGACTGACAGGACTGTCCACCAGGCCTGCACAGGCAGATCCGCCGGAGGTCAGCATGGGTTCAAAATAATCCTGCTCCATGATCTTCTGTGCAGGTGACGGGATGTTGACGGAATCATACACAGGAATATTCTGCAGGTACTCTCTTCCATCGGGAACCGAAACGATGATCCTGCGGATCAGCCCCCGGATACTGAGCGTACTGAGTTCTGTATTCAGATGATCCCAGCAGCGGACCGATTCTGCCCGGAGAAGCTTAAGCTGTTCTTTATTATTTTCCGCCTGCAGGACTTTTCTGAGATAGTCACTGATGGTCGTATCGATGCAGATCCAGTTGGTAAACATGACCACATTATCCAGACCGGCGCCGATCTCACTGCCCAGGAGCTGAATATTGATGGCGGCGCTCTGCCTCTGATTCTGCTTCAGATACCGCTGGGAGATAATATAGCTGGCGGCTGCCACGGCGAGAGCCAGGATGGCGGCAAATCCCACGGACCACACCATAACATAGGTACGGATCGAATGCCGGCGCTTTTGCCTGTTGTTCATAATAACCTCTTTAATCATTCTGCTGTATTTATCTTTCATCATTTCTGAAGAAGGACAAAATGTCAAGTATTTTGCCTTCAATTTAAAAAAATTACAGGAAATCCAAAAGAAAACACATCTTTCTGATTTTTATGAAAAAAAAATCAAAAATTCAGGCATAAATTTTCCATTTCTTTTTATCCCCCATTCGCTAAAATAGGATACAGAAACAACAGGCAGGGGATTCCCGGGCATATGGCGGAATTCCTGTGAAGCAATTTTTTTACATTTTTATTTTTTTAACATTTCTATTAAGGAGGAAATACAAATGATGAAAAAAGCTCTTGCTGTGATTCTTGCAGGCGGTATGATCGCGGGAAGTATAATTCCGGCCCTGGCAGTCAGTGCTGAGGAGGAGGTCACTTTAAAATGGGCACTCTGGGATATCTCCAGCACCGTTTATTATGAGCCCCTGATCGAAGCTTATGAAGCAGCCAATCCCGGTGTAAAGATCGAAATGGTAGACCTTGGATCCACTGATTACAGCACCGTTCTTGGAACCCAGCTTTCCGGTTCCGGTTCTGACTTTGATGTTGTTACCATTAAGGATGTTCCCGGCTATGTTACGCTGGTAAACAAGGGCGTTCTTGAGCCGCTGAATGAGAAGATCGAGGCAGACGGCATCGACCTCGCACAGTACAGTGGTATTACCGATCAGGTAACCATCGACGGAAACCTGTATGAACTTCCCTTCCGTTCCGATATCTGGGTTCTGTATTATAACAAAGACGTATTCGACAAAGCCGGCGTAGAGTATCCGACCAACGACATGACATGGGAAGCTTACGATCAGCTGGCAAGAACTGTAGCAGACAATACACCGGGCGCAGAAGTTTATGGTTCTCACTATCACACCTGGCGTTCCACCATTCAGCTGGACGGCATCCTGGATGGCCAGCACACCATTCTTGACGGCGAGTATGATTTTACGGCTCCTTACTATGAGATGGTTCTCGCACAGCAGGCAGACGAGATCTGCATGGACTATGCAACGCTGAAGACCCAGGGCCTCCATTATTCTGATGCTTTTGCTCAGGGCAACATTGCCATGATGAACATGGGTTCCTGGTTTATCGGCACTCTGATCAACAAGATCGCATCCGGAGAATATACCGACTGCGCAAACTGGGGCATGGTAAAATATCCTCATGCAGAAGGCGTAGAAGCAGGCTCCACACTTGCCACCATCACCGCTCTTGCACTGCCCACCACCGCTCCGCATGCAGACCAGGCATGGGATTTCATCAAGTTCGTTACCGGTGAAGAAGGCGCCAAGGTTCTGGCCGGCACAGGAAGTATTCCGGCAATCACAAGCGACGAAGTGATCGAACTGATCGCTGCCATGGATGGATATCCTCAGGATGAGAATTCCAAAGAAGCTCTGAAGACTACACATACCTATCTGGAAATGCCGGCAAGCGACAAGTCCTCCGAGATCGAGACAGTCCTCAACGAGCAGCATGACCTGATCATGACCGAGTCCGTTTCTGTAGAAGAAGGTGTCGCAGCCATGAACGAAGGCGTACAGGCCATTCTGAATCAGTGATCCGGGTCAGGACATGGCAGATGGAAACCTGTTTAAATGTCCTGGAATCTTTCAATGATCGATAGTTGAAAAAGAACAGCGGGGGGTACCCGTCGTGGATTATACCTGCGGCGGGTACCCGCTTTTTATGAGGACAGGAAAAGGGGAAGATATATGACTGCTATCAGTGTATCCGAAGCGGCCAGAAACCGGAAGCGCCGGAAAAGAAAACAGGCGCTGGTCGCTTATTCTTTCATTGCACCAAACTTTATAGGATTTGCCATATTTACCCTGGGCCCCATTATACTGGCCTTTATTATTGCCTTTACCGAATGGGACGGCAATAATGCCATGAAGTTTGTGGGGCTTAATAATTTTACCACGATTTTTTCGGATGACCGTTTTACTTCGGCTCTTAAAAATACCCTGGTCTACAGTGTGTTTACCGTTCCAATCACCCTGGCGATCGCCCTGGGGCTGGCTATCTTACTGAATCAGAAAATTTACGGACGGAACTTTTTCCGTACCGTTACCTTCTTCCCTTATGTGGCATCCCTTGTGGCGGTCGCCGCTGTCTGGAACATGCTTTTTACGCCGGCCAAGGGAGGAATTATTAACCAGCTGCT
>CACZPF010000031.1 GCA_902782975.1 uncultured Lachnospiraceae bacterium | reverse complement strand
CGGAAAAGATGATAGAAGAAGTGAAACTGGATGATTATGAAATACTGTAGAACGTTAACAAGGGGGAATCATGAAAACGTATTATGATGATGGAACTCTGAAGATCAGAAGCATGATACCGGAGGACGCAAAGATTCTTTATGATACATATCTTTCTTATGGATGGCATCCGCAGATCAAAATATATGAGGATTATTATAAAGAGCAGGAAGAAGGCGAAAGGCTTGTATTCATTGCGGAATATGAAGGAGCAGTCAAGGGCCAGTGTACTCTTGTTCTCGATCCGACAGAGGGCCCCTGGGGTGGAAAGGGCTTTCCGGAAATCGTTGATCTGACGGTTTTCTTTGACATACATGGAAAGGGAATCGGCAGTAAGTTACTGGATGCGGCGGAGAGCGAAGCAGCCAGACTGTCGGATATGGTGTTCTTGGCGGTAGGACTACATTCGGGATATGGCCCTGCACAGCGTATCTATGTTAAACGCGGATATATTCCTGACGGAAGTGGAGTATGGTACCAAAACAAGGTGTTGGATCAATATGCACCATGCGTTAATGACGACGATCTTCTCCTGTTTTTGTCAAAAAGCCTGATTGATTGCGATAATTGATCGTTCATCGCGTTGTTTAGTGCTTACAGTTTTGGGTTATTGCTAATTCATGTCTTATACGGTAATATGGAAATATAGATTTTTAAGAGAAATGTTGATTAAGCATTCCCTTAGTAACGGATACGAGGTGAGAGGATATGAAAAAAAGGCTGTTGTGGGCTTTTACGGCGCTGCTGCTTTGTCCGGGCGTGTTAGTACAGGGAGAGGAACTGTCTGAGTGGACTTTTATGATGTATATGTGCGGTACAGACCTGGAATCTGTGTACGGTATGGGCAGCTACAACCTTGGAGAGATCACATCCCTGTGGTTTCCGGAGCAGGTGGTGGTCGGAACAGGGGATGGTGTGGAGACAGTTGACTGGCAGGCTGACGGGGTGAACCTGCTGGTGGAGACAGGTGGGGCACGTGTGTGGCACGGCATGGAGGAAGATGTGGACGGCAAAACGCTGGGCGTGGATATCGCTACGGACCGGCTGCAGCGCTATATCTTCGACCTGGCATACAGCGAAGAGGATTTCGGGTACATGCGGTATATCCCTGTTATAATGATGACGGCGAAAAACAGAATTACGACATATCAGGTAATTACCTGACGATGCACCGCCGGCTGCGGGTGGAATCCGAATCTCTGCCTGCGGGAGAATACTATTGCGGTTTTACCGTCAGTGACATATTCCGCTGCGAACATCACACTAACCTGGTGAAGCTGCACTGGGATGGAGAAACTTTTACTCCTGCAGAGTAAAGAAGCTGCCAGGAAATGCTGATCGTTTAGCATTTCCTGGCAGCACTTTGTCTTATATCCGTCTTAAATGGCCGCAGTACCTGCAGCGGTAATAGTATGTATTTCCAGATTTGTAAATATCGTGGGGAGTTTCAGAGGCGCAGTTTGGGCAGCGGTAATTTTTGTTTACAGGGAAATTGTATCTCATCGACTGTCATAAAAATGTCACACGAGGGCAGACGGCATGGTGAAGACAAATTCACCTCATTTTAAGTATAAAGAGCATCCTTTTGACGAGCTGGGGATATGATTAAAAAAGGGGGTTGAGTATTATGAAAATAACTAGTTCAAAGAAGAAGATCATTTTGATAGTTTTAGCATGTGTAGTGGTTGTTTTGATCGGTGTATGGTGGTATTTGTCAGTCAGTATCTACAATGCCAATTTCAACAAACGTTTTCAAAGCTATGAACCATATACCCTGTACGTCGAAGATTTCAACGGACTACAGCGCACAAAATACGAGTTTCCTTCTGATCAGGGCCAGATACTGACAGGATATCTGTACAGTAGAGGTACTGGTCAAAAAGGAATTCTTGTTATTGCTCATGGGCTTGGTGCAGGTCACAACTCCTATATGGACTGTGCGAATTACTTTGCTCAGAATGGATACTATGTCTTTGCTTATGATGCTACTGGAAATGATGAGAGTGAAGGTGATGGTGTTGGAGGAATTCCTCAAGGTGTAATTGATCTTGATTACGCAATCTCCTTTGTTGAGAAAAGCGGCAGCTTCCCAGATCTGCCTGTCGTATTGTTCGGCCACAGCTGGGGCGGTTACAGCGTATGCAGTGTTTTGACCTATCACCCTGAAGTAAAGGCGGTCATCGAATGTTCTGGTTGCAATCGTTCGTCAGACTTGTTTGAAGCGGGTGGGAAAGAAGAGGCAGGCAATGTGATATATACAATGATGCCGTTTATCAAGTTGCATGAACGGATTAAGTACGGTAAATATGCTTCCAATACCGCGTTGGACGGTTTTGCTGCAAGTGAGGCGGCAGTCATGGTTGTCCACAGTGAAGATGATGACGTAGTACCGATCGAGTACGGTTATGATCTGTACTATGATAAATATGCAGCTGATTCACGGTTTGCCTTTATCCGTCTTGAGCATAACGGTCACAACTACGTCTATGATGACACGACGTACATTGATGAATTCAACGCCGAATTTGACGATTGGCTCAAAACGCTGGATTATGATTATAAAGCTGCGGAGTATGCGGATCGTTTTACTGCAGACAAAATGAAATACATTCATGACCATCTCGACAGAGAAAAATGGAGCAACATGTTGGATGAGGAACTGTTTGACCGTTTTTTGTGCTTTTACAATGAGCATTTAGATTGATAAACAACAATCTGTTAAGGAACTGTATGGTATGGAAGCATGAATTTTCTTTCGAGAGCCAAAGCGGATGATAATTTGATACGTGTGGAAAGCAAAGACACTGCGCAAGAACTATTAGAAATAACGTTTGGGTAAGGCCCTATGCTTTTATCGAAAACGTGGTAACGCATAAGGATTACAGGAAAAAAGGATATGCCGGAAACTCTACACTTTTATGCAGGAACGTATCTTGCAATGATTGGGAATGCTCGCTGTCAACGCTGATACGATTGTGAAGAATGTAAGGAGCCGGCATATTCTTGATAAGCTGAGGTTTGAGTTTATCAGAGAAGATGGTGCTTTCAGATATTATCGGTTAGAAAATGATGGATCATTGCTAAATTAGGAAAGCTGCAGCTTTGGAAATGCTTGTGCTGTGGGGATATGCTGAATACAGCAATTCGTCTCCAACAAGGTTAAAGATCAGTGAAGAAGAAATAGAGAATTACAGGAGTACATATGGAGTTCAGGAAAGTTTTTGATACGATACCGGAAGAGTTTGACAAATACAGGCCGCGGTACAGCAGAGATCTGTTTGAAGCCCTGATAAGCTTTGCCGGGGTGGGCCCGGAAAAGAAGGTTCTGGAACTTGGACCGGGAACCGGGCAGGCAACGGATCCGATTCTTGATACAGGATGCGATTATCATGCCATAGAACTTGGCGAACATCTCTATGAAAAGATGAAGGAAAAGTATGGGAGCCGTAAAAACTTCAGCATTATAAATGATGATTTTATAACGCATGATTTCGGCAGGGAAAAATATGATCTGATATACTCAGCTGCCACCATACAGTGGATCCCGGAGGAAATCGCATTTTCCAAAACCTATGACCTCCTTTTACCAGGGGGGACGCTCGCCATGATGCTGACAAGGGCAGATTATAAAAGTCCCAATGAAGCGCTCTATAACAGGATCCAGAAAGTGTACGATGCGTATTTTAAGCCGGAGATAGAATACATGCATGGCTCTTTTCACTATGAGAATGCGGTGAACTATGGCTATGAAAACTTTGAGATGCGTGCGTTTTACGGGCAGCGGTCTTTTTCGGCTGATGAATATGTGGCTTTCTGTGGAACCCACTGTGATCACATTGTGCTCCCGGAGCCCTGCAGAGGAAAATTCTACGATGGGATCAGGAAAGCAGTGCTGGAAGCCGGGGATAAGATCGTATTTAATGACACTTACGTGCTGTATCTGGCAAAAAAGCCGTGTGACTGATCATTGACAATATAAACTATTTCGTGAAAAACCTCTGTTATGATCGATCAGGATAAGGTGACATAAAATGAAAACAAAAGATCAGGCGTTGAAATATGGATTATCATTTCCGGATACTTATCAGGATGCACCATTTCATGACGACAACTGGCAGCTGGTCCGATACAGGGGAAATAAAAAAGCATTCCTCTGGGTATATGAGAAGGACGGGCAGATCAATCTGAATGTGAAGGTGGAACCCGAAAAGGCTTTTTTCTGGAGAGAGATTTACAGATCTGTACTGCCAGGTTACCATCTGAACAAAGAACACTGGAATACGATCATTCTGGACGGGAGTATCCCGGACAGAGATATCAGGATAATGATCGCTGACAGTTATTGTCTGATCAGCGACAGTCCTTCTAAAAGGATATATGAGGCTGTCAGAAAGATTCCTTATGGATGTGTGGCGACCTATGGGCAGATCGCGGAGATGGCGGGCGACAGAAAGATGGCAAGAGCGGTAGGAAACGCCCTGCATAAGAATCCGGATCCGGAGCATATCCCCTGCTTCCGCGTGGTTAACGCGAAAGGTGAACTGGCCGGGGAATTTGCCTTTGGCGGGGCCGGTGAGCAGGCAAAACTGCTGGAAGCGGAAGGTATCGAAGTGATCGATGGAAGAGTCGATCTTGCAAAATATCAGATGCCGGATAAGAGGCGCTGAGATGAATCTGAGGTTTATTTTCCTCTGGAATTCAGACAGGGGATGCGTTATAATAAAATGAAATGTCAGAAGGACATTAATCGACCACGAGATCTTTTCTCATCCTGAACCGGGAGATCAGGAATTTATATGCCGTAGATAAGTGAAGAGAAGTAGAAGATCAAACGGTATTGCCGCAGGTGTGAGCTGTTCTGTCCGGCAGGACAAAAGAAAGGCTCTTGCTGAATACGGGGGTCGGATCCTTTCCGGCAGATTACAGGGTATGACTTGAACCTTCACTCATGAGATAATGAAACGGCAGTCTTCAAAATACAGGAAGATTGCCGTTTTTTGAGTGAAAAGCAACTTATTTATGAAGTTTCCGGAGGCATTTTTATGAATACCAAAATCAGGGCATTACTGGAAGGAAAAGGAGAAAATTATATCCTCCCTTTTTTCTGGCAGCACGGAGAGGATGAGGCGACGCTTCGCCATTACATGGATGTGATCGAAAAGAGCCATATCGGGGCAGTCTGTGTGGAAAGCAGGCCGCATCCGGATTATTGCGGTCCAAAATGGTGGGAAGATATGGACATCATTCTCGATGAGGCACGCAGACGGAACATGAAGGTCTGGATCCTTGATGACAGTCATTTTCCGTCAGGTTATGCAAATGGCGCGATGCTTGCGCAGCCGGACGCGCTTCGCCGGCAGAGCATCACCTTCCGCCGGATCCTGCTGGAAGAAGGGCAGGAACTTAAAATCGGCAGAAAAGAACTGACAGAGGCAGGCCCGTCGATTCAGAATGACGTGGAAAAAATGTTTACAGCTTTCGGCAATTCCAGCAAGGATAAGCCCTTTACCGACGACCGTCTCCTCGGTATTCTGGCGGTACGGACAGATGCCGGCGGCGAATCGGTGGATCTCCGTCCGTTTGTCACAGAGGAGGGAATCTGCTGGAATCCGGGGCATGGAACCTGGAAAGTCCTTATAACCAATCTGACCAGGAACAGAGGTCCTCACAGGGACTACATCAACATGATGAGCAAAGAATCCGTACGCGTCCTGATCGACACGGTCTATGAAGCGCACTATGCGCACTATAAGGACGATTTCGGGACGACCATAGCCGGTTTCTTTTCGGATGAACCGGAACTGGGCAACGGCCATCTTTATGAAAAGGATAATCAGCTGGGCTGCTATGATGATCAGGATTATCCCTGGAGCAGTGAGCTGGAGAGTCTTCTTTCAGAGCGTATCAACGATTATCCGAATGCGATGGCTCTTCTGTGGGATAATGAGGCAGACCCGCAGGAGAGGGCGAAGGTCCGCTATACCTATATGGACTGTGTGACCAGACTGGTGGAAGAGGATTTCTCTTTCCAGATAGGGGACTGGTGCCGGGAGCACGGCGTGAAATATATCGGCCACCTGATCGAGGATAATAACCAGCACGCCAGGACAGGCTCCTCTCTCGGCCATTATTTCCGGGGTCTTTCCGGGGAAGACTGGGCGGGGATCGATGACATCGGAGGCCAGGTGCTTCCACAGGGAGAGGATCTCGACATTCCGGGATTTTTCTCTTCCCGGGACGGTGAATTTTATCATTATATGCTGGGAAATCTGGCGAGTTCCGCGGCGGCGATAGAGCCGCTTAAAAACGGTAATTCCATGTGCGAGGTTTTCGGAGCCTACGGCTGGAGTGAAGGAGTGCGTCTGGAAAAATATCTGGTCGATCATTTTATGGTCCGGGGCGTCAATCATTTTGTACCCCATGCCTTCAGCCCGAAAGCCTTTCCTGACCCGGACTGCCCTCCGCATTTCTATGCGCATGGGCATAATCCCCAGTACCGCCATTTTGGAGCACTTATGGCGTATGTGAACCGGGTGTGCAGCCTGATCACGGACGGCTTCCATATTGCTCCGGCCGCGATCCTCTATCACGGAGAGGCAGAATGGATGGGAGAGACCTCCTTCTCGCAGCATGCGGCACGAAGGTTTGCAGATGCACAGATCGCCTATGATTTTATTCCGTCCGATGTATTTGCGGACCCGGAAAAATACGGCACGGCGTATGAGAATGGATCACTGGTCGTCAACCAGAACCGTTACCGGGTCTTCTTTGTTCCAAAGATGCAGTTTATTACCAGAGAAGCAGCCGGAGGACTTGTAAAAATGATCGAAGCCGGCATTCCGGCTGCCTTTGTGGACGCAGCGCCGCAGGCGGTCGGAAATCCGGAGAACGGGGCAGATGAAGAATTATATGAAAAAATCAGGGCTCTGCCGGTGATCCCGCTTGAGGAGGCAGCTGCCTGGGCGAAGGAACATGGAGCGCGGGACCTTTCGTTTACTCCTTCGGACGACCGCCTCCGGTATCTTCATTATGTCCAGCCGGACCATACGGATATCTATCTGTTTGTCAACGAAGGAACCAGAGTATTTAAGGGGACCGTTTCGATTCCTGGACTCGCCGGAAAAGCCGGTGCAGAAGGCAATGTATATTTTTATGATGCGTGGGAAAACCGCATCTATACGGCAGATATAGAAGGAGAGAGCCTTGCGGTAACGATCCGGCCGCTTTCCATGCGGATCCTTGTGGCGGAACCCTGCATGGGAAATACCTGCATGGGAAATATCTGTATAGGAAGCCCGGGAAAAAATGGCACAGCAGAAGGAGACATACGAATCACAGCTCCTCCGGTCACAGAGACAGATGATTTTTCAGGTTTTTCCTGTATTTCTTTTGTCGGAAACTGGAAGCGCAGTACCTGTAAAAGTATTGATTACCCTTCCTTCGGGGAAGCAGCAGAAGTTTCTCTCCCGGATCCGCTTGAGAAAGAACAGCCGCTTTTCTCCGGATTTGTGCGGTACGAAAATTCCGTTCGGCTTACAGAGGATGCCCTCCCGCGGATCGCTGTTCTTGAGATCACAGATGCGGCGGAGGGAGTCGAAGTGTTCGTTAACGGAAAGAGTCTTGGCATACAGATCGTGCCCCCCTTCCGGTATGACCTTTCCGCTTTTCTGAGATCAGGCGAAAACGATATAGCCATCGAGATCGCCACGACCCTTGAACGGGAAATGTCCCAGTTTCCGGATCAGTTCGGCAGAAAAACAGAACCCGTTTCTGCCTCAGGGCTTAACGGAGAAGTATATCTCTACGGAAAGGAGGAAATGCATTGATCTGTGTTCAGAACTTCACCAAAAGGTACGGCAGCCGTGATGTGGTGAAGAATATCTCATTTACTGCAAAAGATGGCGCTATTACAGGTTTTATCGGTCATAACGGCGCGGGAAAATCCACAACGATCAAAGCAATCACCGGCGTGATCAGGCCGACGGACGGATCGATCACCATCAATGGGATCGATGTTGTAAAAGAAGCGCAAAAAGCAAAGTATCAGTTCGGGTATGTGTCTGACAGCCCCGATCATTTTCTGAGATTGACGGGGATCGAATATCTTAACTTCATGGCGGATATCTATGATACGGCGGCGCAGGGCAGGACGGAATTCATTGAGAATTACGCGAAGCGCTTCGGTATCTACGATGCCCTGAATAACAGGATCCACTCGTATTCCCATGGAATGCGCCAGAAGATCATGATCCTGGGTGCCCTGATCCACGATCCTTCCGTCTGGATCCTGGATGAACCGCTGACCGGACTTGATCCGCAGGCTGCATTTGAACTGAAGAATATGATGCGGGAGCACGCCGGAAAAGGAAAATCAGTATTCTTTTCCACCCATGTACTGGAAGTTGCGGAGAAATTGTGCGACGAAATATGCATCATCAAAAACGGAGAACTTTTATACACCGGTACCCTGGATGATCTGAAAGCGACTCATAAGTCCCAGGCATCGCTGGAAAACATATTCCTGGAATTAACAGACACGAAAGAGTAGAGGAGAAAATAAAATGGAGAAAATGGATTATAATCAGATACTGTTTGTTGCAATTGGTCTTTACACTATAATCAGGGGGATCATGATCCTCACTACCGGCAAGATCTCTGCCAGAGAGGAAGCAAAGCTGCATGAACGTAAAGTCTCAGAGAAGGGGATCCGGAAATACAAGATGCTTTCCGCAGGGATGAATCTCATCGGCGGCCTTGTCGTAGTCATATGCTGCGCGCTCAGAATGCTGGCCGTGATCGATATGACCACATTCAGGATCATTGCGCTGATTGCGATCGCTCTGATGCTGATACTCTACTTTTTGATCTATAATTCCTGCATGAATGACAGATAGGAAAGATGATGGACAAAAAAACGACTGGTGGTTTTTCAAAAATCAGGAAGCTTATTGCTGTTCTGCAAAAATGTAATGGTCAGGCAGTGATCGGGGACGGGGGTGCTCTGATTCCGCCTGCGGCAGCAAAGGTTCTGGTGTATGCCTGTGTACTGATCCTGGCTGCAGGAATTTTTGCCGGTGTCTATATGCTCCAGCCTTTTGCTGCCGGCTTCATCAAGGCGAGAAGCCTTACGCAGTCCCTGATGCTGGTCCTTCTGATCATGAGCTTTGTGCTTGCGGTCAAAAACATTGTGACAATACTCTATACCTCGAATGATCTTGAACTGCTCCTGCCGATGCCCTTTTCAGCAGGACAGATCGTAACGGCAAAGGTCGTTGCTGCTTCTGTTTTTCCGGCGGGTCTATGCTTTATTGTTCTGAATGCAGTATGTCTTGGATACGGGATCCGTGAAGGACAGGGAATTCCGTTTATGATCGGCACCGTGCTTTCCGGTGTTCTGATCCCTGTTACCGGAATTTCCGCGGCGGTTCTGCTGGTCGTGATCGTATTCCGGCTGTTCGGATTTATCCGAAACCGTGATATGACGATAGCCATCGGTGGTATTTTTACGTTCGGGCTTACTGCTGCCCATATTTTTATCAACAGTGGTCTGAAGGGAGACGGGGGCAGCAGGGCAGCGGCGGCGCTCAACGTGGTCTTTGCGGTTTCAGGAGCATTCCCCAACATATTCTTTATGAACCGGTTCATGTTTGAGGGAAGTATCATCGGTCTGGCGCTCAGCCTGGCCATCACGGCAGTCGTGATCGTTCTGGCTGTTCTGGCTGTCCGGGCTTTTTATTTTGACACGGCGCTTTCCATGCAGAATACCGGGACGACAAATAAGGCGGTGACGAAGGCTTCCCTTCAAAGCGGAGGAAAGGGCAGCGCACTGAAAGCGCTGATTTCTTACGAAGCAAAAAGTTCCCGGAGAAATCCTGCCTATATGATCTACGGATTTGCCATGAGCTTTTTATGGCCGGTGCTTTTCGCGCTGCCGATGTTTCTCCGGAACGATATCCTCTCGAATGACATTGCGATTCCTTTAGGGACTGTTCCGGCTGTACTTGGTTTTCTGGCCTTTTCGATCGCTGCGTCAGGTCTTTCCTGCGGGTTTAATATTCTGCCGGGGACTGCATTCTCGCGGGAAGGCAGCACCTTCAGCGCGATCCGGGCTTTGCCGGTTGATCTGAAAGATTACTTCAGGAGCAAACGCAATTTTTCCATGCTGATCTGTTCGCTTGGAAGTGTCCTGTATGTGATCATTCTGGGGATCGTCTGTGCAGCAGCAGGTTTTATTTCTGTTGGAAATGTCTGGCTGATTCCTGCAGGTGCCTGTGTCAGTTTCCTTCTTGATCTGATCTTTATTGATCTCATGCTTCTGAAGAATTCACGAAAACCATACCTTGCCTGGGACAGTGAGACAGAATTCTCCAGAAAACTCGGTGCGGTTAATATAGTTGCCGTTGTACTGGGAGTGATCATGTTTATTGTCTGTTTGGTCGATCTGAAACTGGCTCCGATGCTGGATGCCCCGGGTATACAAAGGATGATCCTGGTCATAAGTGCGGCAGTTGTACTTGTCATTTTTGTTCTGGCAATTGCAGTCAACAGCCTTGTAAGCAGAAAAGTGCCGGAAAATCTCATGAAATTTGAATGAGCCGGCTGTACTCTGAATGATGGAGAGAAATATGAAACGACCGAACAGACTGGTCAGAGCGCTGATATGGATCGGGCTTCTGATACTCTGTATGATAGGGGCTACCCTGTTTTTCTACTGGCGGAATACCCGTGCTTCGAAAAAGCTGCTGGAGGCAGCACGGATCCAGATGCAGAAAATACAGGGGGAAAACCAGAAGATCACAGGTGCCTATGACAGGGATCTGGCAGTACGCTGCGATAACGGAACATTCGTCGGACAGAAGCTGAACGGTGTTTACGCATATAAAGGGATCCCTTATGCCGAACCGCCTGTGGGGGATCTCAGGTGGCAGCCGCCGGTAGATGCAGGGGCAGATGATGCCGTTTACGAAGCGCTGTATTTTGGAAAGTCCTGCATCCAGACAGAAGACGAAACGGAACGTGCCTCTTTGTACCTGCAGGGCGAGGACTGCCTGACCCTGAATGTCTGGACACCTGCGGCAGGGGATCCTGGCAAAGCCGTCATGGTGTTCTTTCCGGGCGGAGCTTTTGGCTGGGGCGGAACAGCGGATCCTCTTTATGACGGGCAGAGGCTTGTTGAGGCCCATGATGATATTGTGCTGGTCACGGTCAATTATCGGATCGGTCTTCTGGGATTTATGGATTTTTCCGAAGTACCCGGCGGTGAGGACTTTAAAAAGAGCGGCAATCTGGGACTCCTGGATCAGATCTGTGCGCTTCGATGGGTTCAGCGCAACATTGCCCGCTTTGGCGGAGATCCGGACAACGTAACGATTTTCGGGGAATCGGCAGGAGGCAGCAGTGTGTCTTTCCTGCCTCTGATCGATGAGGCGGATGGATTGTTCTGCAGGGTGATCGCCCAGAGTGGTTCACTGGCTTTTTCCTACAGCAGGGAAGAGTGCAGGACGCTGACGCAGAAGCTGCTGGAAAAGACGCAGATGACTTCGATGGAAGAACTTCTTTCTCTCAGCGAGCAGGAGATCATAAGCGTCAACAAAGAACTGAACGACTATATCAACTTCCCGGAGCGGGACGGCATCGTCCTGCCCGAAGATCTGTATGCGGCCTATGAAGACGGCGCCGGATCCGGGATCAATATGCTGATAGGAACCAACGCAGACGAGGCGCGCTACTTCATCCGGGAGATGGGCGGCTATGAAGTGTATACACTGGCCGGGTCTCTGGTCTACGAAAGCATCGTGGACCGTATCAGCAAGGAGGACCGGCGGTTTGCGGACGCCTTTGTCGTACTTCAGCGGGGAGATATCATATGGCGGCTGACAGAGTTTCTGAATGACCTTTTATTCCGCGGTCCTGCCATCCGGCAGGGGGAACTGCATGCACAGAACGGCGGAGATACTTACATGTATTACTGGACAAAGGCCTCTGCCCTTGATCATTACGGAGCCTGTCATGCGGTGGAGCTTGCGTATGTGTTCAACAATCTGGACGACACGATTTTTACCGGTGAACCTGCGGATCCTGCTCTGGCGGCGGAGGTTCAGGATATGTGGATCCATTTTGCCAGAACCGGCAGCCCGTCGACCGGAGAGGTCATATGGGAGCCATACGAAAGGAACGCACGCCGTACGATGATTCTGGGCGACGATGTTCATATGGAGTCAGACCCGCTTCCTGAGCAGCGGGTGCTGATCGAGCCTCTTCTGGAGTATCATTTCAATGGTCAGTACATGGCTACGGATTACGCACTGCTCTATCTGAGAAATCAGCTGATCAAGGTGAATCTGATCATTCTTGGCGCAGCGCTGCTGATCTTTGTGGTGATAAAAGTGAAGAAACGGACTAAAAATATTGTAAAAAAAATAGATAAAAAAGTAGAATAATATAAAGAATAGAATATAATAAGAATAAAAAACAGGAGGAGAAAATGAAAAATGAAGATTGAGACAAAACTGTTTTCGCAGACTCTGATCAACGGAGCATTAAACTATCCGGACCGTCCGGCCATCACCTGCCGGGACAAAACCATCACCTACGGCATGCTTAAGCTTGCGGCGGATCACTGTACGGTCCGGCTCGTCAGTGCAGGCTTCAAAAAGGGAGACAAGGCGGTCCTGTGGGGATTTAACGGAATTGAATGGGTAGTCGCCTTCTTCGGTATCGTTCAGGCAGGGGGCGTTGCGTCTCTTATGAATTACGGGCTGAAGGCCCAGGATGTCAGCGCGCTGACCAAAATGGTCGACGCGTCCTGGGGATTCATCGGTGGCAACACGATCAGCATCGCTGATCCCGAAGCAGCAGCGAAGGCTCTGATCAACGGCGGCGTTCCGGCACAGCATGTCTTCCCGGCATCAGCCTTTGTGGGCATGGATGCCTTTGCACCGTTAACTGCCCAGGAGCAGGAGCTGCTTGACGAAGCATTGACCCGTTCGCAGCCCGGCGACTCTCAGGTCATTATTTATACCACCGGCACCACATCTGTGCCTAAGGCGGTGCTGCAGTCGTCTCTGTCCATCCTGAGCAATGTAGAGGGGAGCCTTGAGATTCTCGGAGGCAATATGGGGAGCAGTCTCTGCCTGGCGCTTCCGATG
>CACZPF010000030.1 GCA_902782975.1 uncultured Lachnospiraceae bacterium | reverse complement strand
AAGCTGGGCTTCGATCACGGACCCGGCCAGAACGATCACCACAAAGACGACCCGGTAGATCGTTGTAGCCTTTGTTCCGAACAGGTACTCAAAAGCCGTTGCCCCGTAATGGCTCCATCCGAGGACTGTCGAATAGGCAAACAGAAGAATGGCAATGGCTACAAACATGGCGCCTGCTTTTCCAAAGGTATTTTCAAAAGCCAGTGCCATCAGCGAACTGGAGCCTGCAGCCTCAGCCGCTTCGGTCAGCTTTCCTGTCGCCAGGTCTACTGTCCCGCAGGAAAGCAGTGTCAGGGCTGTCAGTGTACAGACAATGATCGTATCTGCAAATACTTCAAAAATCCCCCACATACCCTGACGGACCGGTTCCTTAACATTGGAACTGGAATGAACCATGACTGAAGAACCAAGACCAGCCTCATTGGAGAAAACGCCTCTCTTCATGCCCATCTGCATGGCAAGGGCAATACCGCTTCCTACAACACCACCTGCTGCCGACTTGACGGCAAAAGCTCCTTTAAAGATCGATACAAACACGGCAGGGATCTGGCCGATATGCAGAACGATGATGATCAGTGTTCCCAGAAGATACAGGATGACCATAAAAGGAACAAGTTTTTCCGTAAAAGCCGCGATTCTTTTAAGACCGCCCAGGATAACCGCACCTACTGCAATAAACAGGAAGATGCCTACCGCGATATTCGGAAAACCAAATGCATGATTAATATTCTTAACCATACTGTTTACCTGGCTCATGTTGCCGATCCCGAAGGAAGCCAGCAGGCAGAAGCATGAAAACAGAACTGCCAGAAATGCGCCGATCTGTTTGCAGCCGTTAATGGAGCCAAGACCGTCTCTCAGGTAATACATGGCGCCTCCGCACCACTCACCTTTTTCATTTTTACGGCGGTACAGAATACCAAGAACATTCTCTGAATAATTGGTCATCATACCGAAAAAGGCAATCAGCCACATCCAGAATACAGCCCCGGGACCGCCGACGGCAATGGCACCAGCCACACCTACAATATTTCCGGTACCGACAGTTGCAGCAAGAGCAGTACACAGCGACTGGAACTGGGAAATGCTTCTGTCGTCGGTATGCGCTGTTACATGCTTTTCACCAAATATGGCACCGATCGTATGTTTGACCCAGTATCTGAAATGAGAAATCTGGAAAAATTTAGTCAGCAGTGTCATCAGGATTCCGACAAATGCCAGCAGTATAAGTGCCGGCCAGCCCCAGACCCAGCCATTGATCGTACTGTTTACATTGGTAATAACATCAAGCATACTGTTTCCTCTCTTTCCTATAATACCTTGTTGCCGTACAGCAACAATATTCTGTATTATATTCCATACTTTAAAAAATTACAAGAGGAAAGTTTTATCAATTTAGTGCGTTAAAGTTTTATCTATCTTCATTCTACAGAAGATCCGAAATCTCTTCCGGCATAAAACGGGGTCCCCGCACCGTGCTTACTCCGTGTTCCTTCATGCGCGAAAGCGGCATGACCGACGGTTCATAGACTGCCAGCCTCCGGATCATCATCAGGTTTTTGATATGGACATGTTCATTCTGGCCAAGATAGGGAATGCCCGTTTCTTCCACGACACATTTATACAAAATAGCCGAATAAGGCTGACCGACATACAGATAGACCAGATCCCCCGTCTTTATATTGTCATTTCCCTGCTTCCATGCGATAACCTCCTCAGCCGCAAAAGCAGACACCACATCATAGTATTTGGGATTTGAGGGGATCAGCCAGGCCTTTGCCTCTGCTTCCATCCTTGCCGAGGTGTTTTTCCGCAGAAAACGAAGGATCACATCTTCCTGCACATCCGGCAGGATCCTGCAAAGATGCCGGCGGATCGCCTGAAAGGATTCCTCCGGTGTCTTCTGATAGACTCTGCCCGTAAACTCTTCACCCCAGAATTTTTCCGGAGTAGAATACCGGGCGACTCCCCATCCGTACTCCTTCCCCTTTCGATCTCTCCTGTAGACAAAATCACTGGTCAGTACGTATCCCTGCGCCTGAAGACGGGTCAGGATCGTATCGAACCCTTTATTCCCGCTTTTTCCGTAATTTCCAAGCTTTTTCAGATCTCCCGATAAGACGGGCGCCTCTTTTTCCAGCAGGTCATAAAGCTGTTTATCCCGGTAAGAGGCAAGTTCATCCTCATACCTTGCGTCAAAGTCATAGCCATCACGCCTGTAGTTTGCAAAATCCGGAAACCATTCCCGGCTGATATAGGCTGCCTTGTTCTCAAAGAATTTGCCATAGGCACAGCCGGCCGTTCTGATAACGGGTCCTTTCCATTCCCAGGGACCCGGCTGGTCGGTGAACCAAATATCCGACGGCACATGCTCTTCTATGGAAAACCCGGGAATGGAATTGGCAAAGAACGGCAGGATCCCCAGTTCCTGCACCGCACGGACCAGATCTTCTTCTGAGCAGATCCACAAATCTTTTATATTCAAAATATCTCCTCCCTGTCATGTAAAACGATGATCTTTACTGATGGTCTGTAAAACAGGACTGCAATATATCCGTTTTCCAATTGTCTTCAGCTGTCTTCCAGAAATCGTCCTGCTGTCCATCCGTCTTCTGTCGCTTCCACCGTAATGGCGCCGTTTTTCATGGTATATTCTACCCTACATCCGACGCTCTGAAGGCGGCGGATCGTCTCGGGGGACGGGTGGCCGTATTTATTTTTTGCCGAGCAGGAAATGACGGCGATCTCGGGAGAAACCACTTCCAGAAATTCCCTGCAGGTGGAAAAACGACTGCCATGATGTGCGGTTTTCAGGAAGTCGACATCCACCATGTCAGGCAATAACTTTTTCTCTGTTTCTTCTCCGATATCGCCTGTAAACAGAGCTTCAAAATGACCGCAGGATACCAGCATGACCTCTGAGTCCTCGTTGGCATCGGTTCCGTCTGCTCCCGGAAGTGGTGCAAGAAGCCGGAATGTCACGGACCCACTCTTAAAGCAGTCTCCTGCCCTGACATAAATGCATTCAAGCCCTGCTTTCTCTGCAAGAGAGGCAAGCTCTGCGATCTTATCCTGTCCCTGAACACAGGCTTTCCAGTCAGGCAGGAGCAGTACGCCTGCCCGGATGCTGATCAGCCCTTCACTCATAAAGGAAAGCATCTCCTGGATACCGTTGATATGATCGGTATCTGCATGGGAAATGAATATCCCGTCCAGATAACTGATCCCCTGATTTTTAAGAAAAGGAAGAATCTGGTATTGTCCGATTTTTTCTTTGCTGGTGCTGCCTCCGTCGATCAGAAACGCCCGGCCTTCCGGCGTTTTGACGACGATACAGTCTCCCTGCCCCACGCTGAGGCAGGTGATCCGGAACGTTCCGCCCGGACGCCAGGCCAGAATTCCAAAGGCCAAAATCATAAGAGGTGCTGCTGTCGGCAGCCACCGTCTGACACAGCCGGGAGGGCGCCGGGATCTTTTCCTGGCTCCCGGAACTGTAATTCTTTCTTCATCGATCTCTTCTGCTATATATCCTGCTGTGAAGAGTAATAGTATAATACCATAATACAGCACAATTTGCCATACAGCAGGCGCTCCCGGTGTCCAGGCTGCTGACGGCAGCTTTCCCACCGTTCCTGAAAGAACATCGTAGAACCGCAGGATCATCCTTCCAGGCCAGGAAGCTACGCGGCCGGCGGCAAAAAAGAGGCCGTCATTTCCAGGCCATCCGGTAACGGAAAAAGCCCCGCTTTTCAGCAGGTCCCCTCCACTGCCCAGCAGATATCCGGCTGTTCCAAGAAGAAGGCAGGACAGCCCGCTCAGGATCACGATGCTGACGGCAGGAAGGATCAGAAGATTCAGCAGCACTCCCCACACCGGTACTTCACCTCCGGACCAGAGCTGAATCGGAAGAATCAGAATCTGTACCGCAATGGAACCTTCCAGTCCTTGTAAGATTCCCAGAAAGGCCTTCTTTTTTTTATCTCGAATTCTGTAATACAGAAAAAAAGGCTGCATTCTGTTCTCGACATCCAGAAGCCTCCACAGGAACGGTGCCAGTACGCCTGCTCCGATGGCAGCGCCAAAAGACATAAGAAATCCCGTATCATAAAGATATGCCGGAGACTCTGTCAGGATCCAGATCGCGGCCAGAGAAAGAGCCGAGAGGGGATCATAGATCCGTCCTGTGATTTTTGCTCCCATAAGGGTCATGAACATGAAAAAGGCCCGGAAAGTAGACACGCTTCCTCCTGTAAGAGCGCCATAAAACAGAGCGGCAAAAAGAGACAGGATCCCGGACGGCCAGATTCCCAGACCACACCGCATCAGGATTTTGTAGAATCCCATACAGAGAATTCCCACGTGCAGGCCGCTGATGGACAGAATATGAAGAAAACCTGCCAGCTGATAGCGCATTCTTGTCCTGGATGTTATTTCTCCCTTATCTCCAAGAAGCAAGGCGCAGAATAAAGCTGCATCTTCCTCATGAAAGATCTTCAGGCCGCCCTGCATTTCATATGCAAGGATCATTTTAGCCGTTGCGGCAATTGCTGCCAATGCATTTCCGGGAACAGAATAATCCTTTGAAACACTGTGGATCGAAGCATCCTGCATGGTATAGAAAATATGGCGGCAGGCAAGGTAATGCCGGCGGTCAAATTCTCCGGGATTTTCCGGACCTTTGATTTCGGTCAGTTTTCCGGACGCAAAAATCAGGGCTCCCACTTTAAAATCTGAAGGATCCCGTGTATAAAGTATAATATTGGAAATCGGATATTGTATCGAATCTGCAGCAAGAAAGGTATTTTTTAGAATAACAGATTTTCCCGAATCGGTTTCGGCACAGGAAATCACTTCTCCAAGAATGGAGACAGACGGTGTTTCCTGCAGCCATTCAGCAACATGTTCCGGCAGAGGATTTCCCCTCACCAGGGGAAATCCCAGCAGGTCCAGAAGAACCATGCCTGCCATGAAAACCATACACAGCAGGCAGAGAGGACGTCTTGTCATTCCACGTCCTCCTCTTTCTCTTCTTCCTCCTCTTCTGACGGAAAGTATTTGGCATCTTTTGTTATAAAACGGTACAGACTGGTTTCTTCCTTGAGTTTTACATCTTCGGTGCCGTTGACCGTGATCTGCACCTTATCCATGCCGGTAGCATCCAGAACAGTGGCTGCCACGGACTGAATAATTACCTCATCCTCCACATTCGGCAGCGCTTCCTCCAGGAAAATACTGTTAAAATCCACATAGCACACATTATCGGAACACTGTATGGAAATTAGAAGCGTATCCGGCGGAACCGTAGGATAATTCCCGGAAGCAATGGGGCCGTTGATCAGCTGTTCCAGGGCGACCCTCCCTTTGGGAATGCTCCGTCTGTAATAGATCGTCCGCGATTCGGGGAGAAGTTTTTTTCCCGTATCATCTGCGAAGTACAGGGTGAATGTATCATACCGGTACGCATCGCGGTCCGACAGGCCGAATTCTACAAAGGTATTCGATGTCATCTCGCCCACTTCTTCTCCCCTGGAATTCTTTAAGGGAGAATTTCCGATCACGAAGCGGACAGCCATGATCCCGGGCACCTGCAGGAATGTCTTTACCACACCGGCACGGATCAGAAGCTCCCGCCCGGATGCGACCTCACTGTAGGTCTCATCAAAAACCACCTGCAGGATATCATTAAATATTTCGTAGGAACTGATCTCAATATTGTCCGGCAGCAGCCGGTGAAATGTCATGGTATCATCCCTGCTGTTCAGCCTCTGCATCAATTCCGGCAGAAGGGTTTCTCTTGATTCGTCCGAAGGAACAAACGACATGCGTTCCAGCACGGTATCTGTCGAATCAAGGCAGTAAATATAATAATCTTTACTGGGTTTAGTATCCCCGGCCAGGACCACGGCGGCACCGAAACACAGCACCGACAGGAAGAACCCAAGGGCAAACAGGAATAGTGCGCTTTTTTTCACACAAACCTCCTCCTGAAAATACAAATATTAAGAGATTAAGGTATGTAAGAAAGCGGAATGCGGATCGTAAAGGTGGTCCCTTCCCCTTCCTTACTGGCTACTTTGATCTTGCCGTTATGCATGGCTACCGTACTTTTGGTGATAGAAAGACCCAGACCCGTCCCTCCGATCTCTCTGGAATGTGATTTATCCACCCGGTAGAATCGTTCAAAGATACGTTCAAGGGAATCTTCGGGAATTCCAAGACCCGAATCTTCAACAGTAACAGTAAATTCCTTATGGTCCGCGTCAAGCGTCACCCGGACCCAGCCGTCATCCACATTGTACTTGATGCCGTTTTCCACAAGGTTGCTGATGGCAAGGGTGAATTTCACTTCATCCACATCTGCTTCGACGGGACGTATGCTGTCAAAGATCAGGTCAATATTTCTCTGGCGGGCGATCGGTTTAAGCCTCTTCAGGATCTCCTCCAGCAGCACATTGATGTTTCTGTGTTCTATGTGCATATCCGAGGCCTTTTTGTCCATACGTACCAGCGCCAGAAGATCTGTGATGATCTTGTTTTCACGGTCGATCTCCCGCGTAATATCCTGAAGAAATTCCTGATACAGCTCTTCGGAGATGCCCTGCTGCCCGACAAGAGAATCCGCCAGGACTTTCATGGAAGTCATGGGCGTTTTCAGTTCGTGCGACACGTTGGAAACAAATTCCGAACGGGAATCATCCAGAACCTTCATACGGGTCACCATCTTGTTGAAGGCGTCCGTAATAAGCGCTGTTTCCGTATAGTCCGCGACCGAGATCGTTTCATCCTGATAACCGTCTGTCAGATCCTCGATGGAGCGGGTGATCCGTGCCAGCGGCTTGACAAGGCTTTTCGACAGGAAATAGGCGAACACCACTGCCGCGGCGGCAATACACGCAAGAGCAATAAGACCTGTCTGAAGCATATCCATCAGGTCGTCCCGGATATCTCTGGTAGAGACCGTCACCAGCATGGCTCCCTGCAGCTGTTTGACTTCCGGGCTGCGAACAGGAACGGACAGTTCTATATAATTACCGTCTTTATCGTACCGGACTGCCTTTTCTCCCCGGAACATTTTGACAACAAGTGCCGACACCAGTATTTTCCCCTTGTCGATCCCGTAGGTGTCTTTTACGATCCTGAAATCCCTGTCTGCAACCAGCACCCTTCCTCCGGCCAGATTAGACAACAACTCCAGCTTGCTGTTCACTGTCTGCGAGCTGGAGTCATTTAAATAATTTTCCCTTATCATGATATTGCTCAGGATCTCACACTGCCGGTAGAATTTCTCTGTGCGGGTCTGTATGGCATGGTCTTCATAATTGACATACAGAATTCCTGCCATGACCGCACCGGGCACAATGCCGAATACAAACAGGATAACCAGAATACGAAAGCGGAGGCTCCTGAAAAAGGAGCCGCTTTTGTTTTTCTTCATTCGTTAATCTCCCAAACCGCTGCTGCCGTCTTCCGGCCGCTCTTTTTATACCTTCTATGCCTGGAAATAATATCCCACGCCCCATTTTGTGTGGACAAATTTAGGCTCGCTCGGATTTGCTTCGATTTTTTCGCGCAGACGGCGGATATGAACATCCACTGTTCTTACATCACCCGGATACTCATATCCCCAGACGATATTCAGGAGGTTTTCTCTGCTGTATACTTTGTTCGGATTAAGAACCAGAAGTTCCAGAACGTCAAATTCCTTGGCGGTCAGGTTGATCTCCCGATCCGACACAAAGACCCGGCGTCCTTCTGTATCCATACGGAGTTCTCCTACTTCCAGAGTACGGGCTTTTTCCTTCTCGTCATGGTCGCTTGCGGAACGGCGCATGATGGCTTTGATCCTCGCTTTAACTTCCAGGATATTGAAAGGCTTGGTGATATAGTCGTCTGCACCGTATTCAAGGCCCAGGATCTTATCCATGTCCTCTCCTTTGGCCGTCAGCATCACAATGGGAACATTGGAAAATTCGCGGATCTGCTGACAGACTTCCAGGCCGTCCATCTTCGGGAGCATCAGGTCCAGAAGAATGATGTCATATTTTTTCTTTTTAGCCATTTCCAGTGCTTCTTCTCCGTCATAGGCAGAATCAACATCCATTCCGTCCTGTTCCAGGCTAAATCGGATTCCTTTTACTATCAATTTCTCATCATCCACTACTAAAACCTGCTTGCTCATTTGCTTCTCCTTATCTGACCGTAATCTGATTTTTTATTTTTTCAAAGGTTCCTTCCTTGATTCCTTCCACCTGCATCAGTTCCGTCTCGGATCCGAAAAGTCCGTGATCCTCTCTGTACGAAATGATCGCTCTGGCCTTTGCCTCTCCGATCCCCGAAAGTGTCATCAGCTGTTCCAGCGATGCCTCATTCAGATTCACCTTTTCCTGACCTCCTGGTGAGCCATCATCTAAAACGCCATAATCAGCAGGCATTCCCATTGACCGGCTGCCTGCATTCTGTCCAGCCGGACCTTTTGATGCTTCTGCTTCCGCCTGTGTGGGCACATAGATCTGCCATCCGTCCTGCAGCAGTTCCGCCTGATTGACCGAAATCCCGGCTGCCTCCTCCAGAAATCCGCCGGCTGCTTCAATGGCCTGAAAAACACGGCTGCCTTCCGGAAGGATCTTTACCCCCGGGTCAGCAACAGCCCCTTCTATATCCACATAGATGACTGCCGGTTCTATATCTTCTGTGCCGACATCCGATGCGGCAGACTTGCCTGCGTTCTCTTTGCCCTGGTCATCCATTTCCACGCCTGTTGCTGCCGGCACACTTTGTTCTCCGGTCGGAGTCACTTCTTTTAAAAAAGCTTCGGATCTTCCGGACATGCATCCGGAACACATGACCGCCAAAAGTACGCACCAAAAAAGCACCGCTCTGCCGACCGCTGCATGTAAGTATCTGAAATTAAAAGGCTGATGCCGCATTCATTTACCTCCTGCAAGATCATTTTATCCGGCAGGGGTCCAAATCATACAAACCAATTTATATTTTAACGAAATATTGCATTTTTTTCAATAGGGAATATCAATTTTCAAAACTAAAAATGTCAAAAAATTTTACCTTTTT
>CACZPF010000029.1 GCA_902782975.1 uncultured Lachnospiraceae bacterium | reverse complement strand
GCATCGGAATCAAGACCATGGACCATGCATGCTTCCTCCAGAGACTCTCCGATGGAAGAAGGGCATCCTACGCAATGCATGCCGCACTGCATAAGAATATAGGCAATGCCCATATCATAGTTCAGCATTTCGCCCATTGTTGTTTTCTTTGTAATTTCCATTTTTTCTCCTTTCACAGCCGCTTCCCGACTGCCCGTTGTTCATTGCATCTGAATCGGTCTCAATCTTAAATCCGACCAATTATGTCGGGATTATAACACAGTTCCTGCAAGGAGTCAATTTCTATATTTATGATATTCGGATCAGATGGTTTTTTATGCTTCCGGTTCAGCCAGCAGGTCCTCATCCCGTAATCGTGAGCGCCTCCGATATCCGCCGTAAGGGAATCTCCCACCATCATGGATTCTTCAGGTTTTATATCCCCCAGCCGTGAAAAACAGACATCAAAAAATTCTTTTTTGGGTTTGGAGAATCCAACCTCCTCGGATACAAAGATCCCGTCCAGCCAGACATCCATGCCCGCCTGAGCCAGCCGCGATGCCTGCTGATGATAAGGGCCGTTGCTGGCAGCATAGAGAAGGTAACGACCCTTCATGGCCTTCAGAAAATCCAGAGCATGTTCCACCGGCACGGCAGTTCTTTCAAGATTTTTGCGAAACAGACTTTCAAAAAGGACTCCGTCTGCCTCTATCCCGGCCGCCTTAAAAATCGTTTGAAAACGGATCCGGAACAGCTCTTCCATGGTAAGCATGCCTTTTTCCAGGCGCTGCCAGATTTTATCATTTTCCCGGTGGAAGACCGTCAGAAAATCCTCCGGCAGATCGATCTCCATCTCTCTCGCTGCCAGATTCATAGACTCAGCACTGCACTTATCAAAATCCAGCAGGGTATCATCCACATCAATAAATAATACTCGAATCAATGCCACTCCTCTTTTTTCGTAAAACTGCTGCCATCTGCATGTCCTTCAGCCGGTCATCCTCCGCACCAGAACCGGACCGTGATCCTTCAGCCATTTTTCCCTCTGACGGTAATCGGGAAGGATTCGCTCTACTTCCGCCCAGAACTGTCTCGAATGATTCATTTCCTTGCGGTGGCAAAGCTCATGAACAATTACATAGTCTATGATATCCTGCGGGGTCAGCATAAGCAGGCAGTTAAAATTCAGGTTTCCCTTGGAACTGCAGCTTCCCCAGCGGGACTTCTGATTGCGGATCGTAATACGGCCATAGGTGACGCCGACGATTGGTGCAAAATGGGCTACTCTTGGAGGGATCTCCTTTACTGCGCGCCCGGCCAGTTTTTGTATTTCTTCCTCTGTCATTTTCTCAACAGGATGTATCTCAGGGATCCGGCTGGCTTCAACCTTTTCCAGGTGCTTTTTTATCCAGCCGGATTTCTGTCTTAGAAAATGCTGGATCTGGGCATCCGTGATCCAGACAGGCGCCCGGAGAATGACCTGGCCGTCTCTTTTGATTTCCAGTGACAGACTTTTCCGTTTCGATTTTATGATCTGTATATTAATTTTGGCATTTTGCGCCAACTGTCTCACCTCACTTATCCTTCCTTAACGGGGACTGTAAGTCAGACATCCATGCCGCCGTGTGTAGGTCAACAGATTTCTTTGCTGTCCAGCAGTATCGTGAAGGGTCCGTCATTTAACAGTTCAACCTTCATATCTGCTCCGAACATCCCACTTTCTACATGCTCAACGTATTTCCGGCTTTCCAGAATAATGTGTTCATAAAGTGATTCGGCCATTTCCGGGTTTCCTGCCCGGATGAAAGACGGCCGGTTTCCTTTTTTGCAGTCAGCATACAGAGTAAACTGAGAGACCAGCAGCAGTCCTCCGCCCACATCGCCAAGGGAAAGATTCGTCTTTCCTTCCGTATCCTGGAAAATGCGAAGACCCGCCATCTTTTTGACCATTTTATCTGCGATCTGCTCTGTATCTGTTTCTTCTGCTCCGATGAGAACCAGGAATCCTTTTCCGATCTCTCCGACTGTACGATCTTCTACAGTAACAGATGCGTGACTGACACGCTGTATAACAAATCTCATGAATATGCCTCTTTATCTCTTTTCCGGTCTTACCGCTGTTTTTCTTTCAAAGTTTTCTTTCCTTTGTGACCATGATTCCCAGCGGCGGAACCGTTCCTGCACAGCCAAAGACGACCTCTTCTTTAGCGTTTACAGGAAATGCCAGAGATTCCTCTTCATCATAATTCTGATATATCCTGTAGATAAAGGACTCGTTCTCCCTGCTGGTCACTTCCATCGAATCAGGATATTCTGAGAGCTCTTCTTTAAGAGCATCCTGCATGATCTTCTTCATCAGCCGGTTAAAGAATTTCTCCTCGGCATCAGTTCCTACATACCAGGCTTTTCCGCTGCCGTACGGATGCACCGTCACGGCCGGACAGCCCTTATAGAAATTCTTTCCATAGACCTTCACAGGCTGTGCCCCGGAAAGGGCGGCAAGCTCACATAGATTTTTGCAGGAAAAGGTTCCGGAAAGACCGGTTCCGGAATCTAATACCCCGGTCTGTTCTTTTTCAAGGGTAACAGGATCTACCGTAAAATCCTCCGGATCAGTAATCTCGTTTTCCTCCCAGTCAAACAATCCATCGATTTCTGTACTCCGAAGTCCAAGCACATCCATCAGTCCTCCCGGTGTTCCGCCAAGATAACAGCGGTCTGTACCGTCCACGATGCCGGACCAGAAGGTGACCAGAAGTATTCCGCCGTTTTCCGTAAATCGACGGACCTTTTCTGCAAATCCATCTTTAAACATGTAGCCCATGGAGATCACAAAGACCTTATAATCCGAAAGATCTCCTTCTTCATCCACAAAATCAACGTTCAGACCCAGACACCGGATGCTTCTGTAGATCTTCAGCATCAGACTTTTTCGCGGAAGCCCTGCGTTTCTGGGACCCTGGGAATCCTCCATCGCCCAGTGGTTTTCCCAGTCATAGAGGATAGCGGCTTTACTCTTCGTTTCTGTGCCTGCCAGTTCGGAAAGATGATCCAGCATTTCTCCTGTCTGAATGACTTCCCGGAACACCCGTGTGTCTTCCCCGCCGTAGTGGTCGATAACAGCCCCGTGGAATTTTTCGGACGCACCCTGACTCTGACGTATCTGAAAATACATGGCCCCTTCTCCTCCATGGGCGATCGCCTGCATGGACTGTGTCCTTAAAAGACCGGGCATTTTCAGCTTACTGACCTTCTGCCAGTTCGTCGAGGTCGTGCAGGATTCCATCTGAATAAAGGGCTTCTTCTTAAGACTCCGCATCAGGTCGTGGCACATGGCATTATCTGACGCTGTTGCACGAAGAGGTTTCTTTCCCCAGGTCGGATACGTATCCCATGAAACCACATCGATCTCTTTTGCGATGCGGAAGTAATTCAGCTGATCAAAATAATACATCAGGTTTGTGGTGACCGGCAGAGCACTTCCGCCTTCTCTTAATGCCTGCACCTCATTTTTTATAAATTCGCACGTCTGTTCCGTCACAAACCGGTTCCAGTCCAGATTCAGCCCGTGAAGCGCTCCCTCTCCGATCGGGGACGGACTCTCGACCTGGTCAAAGGACTGATAGGTATGGCTCCAGAAGGTCGTACTCCAGTGTCTGTTAAGATTTTCGACCGTCCCGTACCTTTCTTTTACCCAGTTCCGGAAAGCCTCCTGACACAACGGACAGTGGCACTCCCCGCTCAATTCATTAGAAATATGCCAGAGGATCACCCCCGGATGACTGCCGAACTTTTCCGCAAGCTTTCTGTCGATCATATGAACCTTTTCCCGATAAACGGGAGAAGTAAGACAGTGGTTATGCCGCCCTCCGAAAAGCTGGCGTCTTCTTCCGGCATCAACTCTTAATACCTCGGGATACTTGTCCGCCAGCCATTTGGGCCTTGCGCCGGAAGGAGTCGCCAATACGGTATGGATGCCGTTTTCATAAAGTCTGTTTATGATGTCCTCCAGCCATTGAAACTGATAAACTCCCTCTTCCGGTTCCAGCGTTGACCAGGAGAAAACGCCAAGTGTAACTGTATTGCAGTGAGCATCCTTCAGCATCCGGATGTCATCTTCCAGAATATCCGGCCTGTCCAGCCATTGTTCAGGATTATAGTCGCCGCCGTGCAATAATTTCTCTGTTAAAAAGTTCATAGGTTTTCCTTTCAAATTCTGTCTCTCTCCCAGGTAATCGCGAAACTCTCTGCATCGATTGAATTGTATGAATCTTCAAACGGCTTCGATGCCTTGAACTTCTAACCTCCTCAAAAAATGCTGAAT
>CACZPF010000028.1 GCA_902782975.1 uncultured Lachnospiraceae bacterium | reverse complement strand
GGACGGGACCGGGGGATCGGACATGATTCCGGATAAAGCTCCGGAGAAAAAGATTCTTCAGGAAAAACTGACAGCTGACAATTACCAGGATCATTATGCTGCGCTGATCGAATCTATCCGGCAGCAGACGGAATCTCCTCAGCAAACGGAATCCCCTCAGCAGATCATTGATGCCATTACGGAATTCACAATACAGCTGATGAATCTGGATACCTCCGAGCCGATGCATCTGCATGCTTTCGGGATTCAGCTTTTTCAGAAAATCGTTGAACTGAAAAAGTGCAGAACATTGGAACAATGTCTGGCGATTCTTTCGGAAATGGATCTTTTCGAAAGATCGACATTGAGAGAAAAGCTGAATGAGGCCCTGGAGTTTATAGAAAAGCATCTTACCGATGTCAACCTGAGCCAGGAGCTGGTAGCCGATCATGTCGGACTTTCAACTTCCTATTTCTGCAGACTTTTTAAAAACGAAATGAATATTGGCTATGCTTCCTACATTATCAAAAAAAGGATAGATCTCGCCAACTTTTATCTATCGACCACCACAATGAAAACATCTGAAATATCAAAAGCCGTAGGATATACCAATGACCAGTATTTTTCACGGCTGTACAAACAGTACACCGGCAGAAGCATGAAGCCCGGTAAGCGGTAAGCATGAGATTTTCTGATTTCCTTTTTCAGGAAAGCTGATAGCATAGATACGTGAATAATAGGGCGACCTGCATGAAAACACACATGCATATGCAAAAATCTGCGTGTGTAAAGATCTTGAAATGTAGTAACATGTTACACAGAAATCGTAGCGAGGGAGAAAATGGAAATGAATGGAAAAATGATCATTGAAATGATCGGTTATATCGGCTCAATTCTGTGATCGGTATGATATTCTTATTTGGTTCCCGGAGTTCTCGCTGGAAACCAAGGCCGATATAACCTGCCTTGTATGCTGTGATAAAAACCCGGCAGGACTTTTTGTAGGCCGTTCATGTGGAGAAGGCAGAATAGAAGTGCTGCTGGACTATGCGACGCCGGTCTACCGGTGCCTTAACGGTGCCTGACACCGTTAAGGACACTGTTAAGACTTCATAAAGTAAACATTAAGAAGCAGTAGCAAATATTGGCAGATTGTAAATATTACGTTATAAATCGAACAATTTTATGTAATGGCACCGTTAAGATATTGTTAAGGAGAAGGTGAGATGCCGCCACATTTTCTTAACGGTGCCTGACACCGATAAGGGCTTTGAAGTTCGGAATATGTTAATTCCAGGATTCAAAGCCTTTTTTTCATAGTCTTTACGTCATAAACTATATCGAAATATTGACTATATCGAATTAAACTGTGTTACATAATGTAAAATTATGTAATGAAATATCTCATTTCGAACTTTCTGGCAGGAAGTACTAATTTCCGGAGAGCTTTCGCTTCAATCTGCCGGATCCGCTCCCTGGTAACATGAAATTTTTTACCCACTTCTTCAAGTGTTCTGGGAATATTGTCTTTCAAACCGTAGCGATACTCGATTATCTGCCTTTCGCGGGGACTTAAGTTATTAAGAATCTTATTCACCTGGATCTGACGCATCGAAAGCGCTGCGGCATATTCTGGAGAAGGTATCTTATCATCCTCAATGAAGTCTCCCAGAAGACTGTCTTCATTTTCTCCGACGGGAGTTTCGAGGGACACCGGCTTCTGGGATATTCTCAGGATTTCTTTCAATCTGTCCGGTGTAACACCAAGCCGTGCCGCTGTTTCTTCCGAAGTAGGTTCTCGTCCGAGTTCCTGGCGGAGTCTTTGCATTATGCAATGCGTCCGCGTGATTGTTTCTGCCATATGAACCGGAACACGGATTGTCCTTCCGGTATCAGCAATTCCACGTGTTATCGCCTGGCGGATCCACCAGGTTGCATATGTCGAGAATTTGAAGCCCTTCCTGTAATCGAATTTTTCAACTGCTTTCATGAGGCCAAGATTTCCTTCCTGAATCAGATCCAGGAAAGGAAGTCCACGGCCTGTGTATTTCCTGGCAATGCTGACCACAAGCCGAAGATTATACACCGTTAGTTTTTTCCTGGCTTCCATACTGCCTTCCTGTACACACCTGGCAAGTTCCATTTCTTCCTCAGCGGTCAGAAGAGGCGTTTTTCCGATTTCCTTCAGATACAGGCGTACCGTGTCATCCATGGCGAGGATATTCTCCGGCGCATCGGCTTCAGTAATCAGATCCGATTCGTTTTCACCTTTAGAAAAAACATCATTTTCCATGCCTGGCAGAATTCCGTCCATCTTACCCTGGAAAATATCAACATGATTTTCTTCCAGATATTCCAGAATCTGGTCCATCTGTTCTTCAGTTAGTTCTATTCCGTCGAAGCATTTGAGAATGTCCTCATACTCCAACGTATTATTCTTTCCTTTGGCCCTATCGCAGAGTAAACGTAATCGATTGTTTAATAGATCTTGTCTTTTGTCCATCTTTATCCCTTCCTTTCAGGATCAATAAAAGATCGTCTTAAAGGAAAATTGCCACGAAAGAAGTACTTATAAGAGTATTTTAAAAGAATGGTCTGGTCAAGGACAAATCAAAACGAAAATTGTGCCTGACACTGTAAAGAAGTTCTGTTAAGAAATTCTGTTAAAAAATTCTGAAGAAATTCTGTTAAGAAATTGAATCGATAGTATGCCAGAAAGATGCTGAGATATAGATGTGTTGATTTTATACATACTACTTGACGCAGGCTTTAATAACAAAGTATCATAAAGTCAGGCACCGGTGCCGACACGGGTGCCTGACACCCGTTGAGAAAATATTAAGATATATTTACGAAAATATTACATAGAATCAACAAAGTCTCCTGGCTCTGACAAGGGTATGGAGAGTATAGGTATAGATCTTGATTTTTACGAGGATTTTGGAGAGGTATGGATATCCGGAAGAAATTTGCGGGAATTGCCAGGATTTCCTGTGGTGGTATCAGAGATTGGAAAGAAACATTGATTCGATCAATCTTGGCTGTGCTGGCTCTTTTGCAAATCTGCGCCTGGGATGTAAAAGCGGAGACAGTTATGATCCCTGCGGAAATTACGGAAATACATGAGGAAGCCTTTGCCGGCTGTACATCGGTGGAATCGGTATACATACCGGAAGGTGTTACACGCATCGGCGCAGGTGCCTTTGCCGGCTGTACGGCTCTTCGGGAAATACAGTTTCCCCACACATTGGAAGAGATTGGAGAAGACGCATTAAAAGAATGTGGGGAATGTCTGCTAGTTACATGTACATCCGGTTCTATGGCAGCATCCTGGGCTGCTGCGAATGGGTTTGACTGGAATGCTGATACGGTCTGCCGGGCTTTATCCATTGGGCAGACATATACACAAACGAGTTATGCACTTGTTGGTCCGGTAAATGATATGCATGCGGTGGCGTTCTGTCTGCGGCGCATGAATGTGAACAACTACATGGTGACAGAAAAGACAAACCTTACAGCCCAGGAGATTCTGGATACAATAAGGACGACATTTGCGGATGCAGGAGAAAACGATATTTCTTTATTGTATTTTTCAGGACACGGAGAGATGGGAGGAGCGCTGCTCGGGAGTGATCTGGCGACGGTGTCTCCACAGGAGCTGAGAAACTGCCTGAATTCTGTTCCGGGGCGAAAGGTTGTTATCGTGGATGCCTGTTATTCCGGAGGATTGTTAGAAGAAGATGAGGTGTCTGTAGCAGAAAATATTTCACAGGAAGACGAAAAGGCTGCTTTTCTTTCTGATTTTCTGCACGCATTTACCATCAGATCCAGAGCGCTTTACGAAACTGGAAAGTATTTTATCATGGCTTCCTGCTGTGCTGCTGAAAAGTCGGAAGAAGCTTACATTAAATCCGGCAGTGCAGGGAGGTATATGGGCTATTTTACCTATGCCCTTTGTGAAGGCTGTGGCTGGAACGGCGTGACATACCGGGAATGCGAGATGCTGGCGGATCAGAATGGAGACGGAGTCTCCACTTTTGCTGAAGCTTATTCTTATGCATACGACTGGGCATTGTCTGAAAATAACGGACAGCATGCAGTGGTATATCCTGAAGACTGCAGATGGTTTTCTCCATTTCGAAAATAAACCTGGTTAGATTCCAATAGATCCGTACGATTCCAATGAAATAGTGAGCTATGAAACAGGGAGGTTCTTATGAGACAGGGAAGAAGACTCATCGCTTTTCTATTGACGATCATATTATTGATCTGCACGATTCCAGCAACCGCATTTGGCGGGGAATCAGAAATATCTGATAATCCAAAGAATTCTGAAGCCGCCGGATCCTCTGAACCATCAGAGTCACATGAAACCACCGAATCACCTGAATCATTTGAACCATCTGAAGCCACCGGATCACCAGAACTAAACGAACCATCTGAAACCACGGGATCACCAGAACTAAACGAATCATCTGAAACTACCGAATCATCTCAAACTACCGGATCATCTGAACTAAACGAATCATCTGAAATCTCCGGATCACCTGAACTATCCGAACCATCTGAAACCACCGAATCACCTGAAACTTCCACATCACCTGAAACTTCCATATCATCTGAAACTTCCATATTACCTGAAACAATTGAAACTCCAGAAACCACCGAATCACCTGAACCTTCTGAATCCCCGGATCTGTCAAATGCATTTGAAGTGACTGTGCCCGAGACGCCATCTGTCTTCACGATGAATGGGCCTTCAGAAGGTGGAAACAGCGGCCAGCCGGATATTCTGGAGCGGGCGCGTGAAGCCCTGCAGACATCGGGGGAAAGAATTCAGGATGGATGGCATTATGTCCTGCTGGAGGAAGAAAACTGGGCAGTGGTCACAGGTTATGATATCTCGGGTGCTGGTGCTAATAATTCCTATTTGAGTATTGAATATACTTCAGGTACCGATACCGTCCCGGAGTTGTCCATCCCGCCTCTTCTTGGAAATGCCGACACGGTCGGCGTTCTGGATGCGGCTTTATATGAATGTCAGGATATCATCTCCATACATGTACCCGGAAATGTTCTTGCCATTGGATACCATGCTTTTCCAAAAGGTGCGACTGTGAAAGCCCTGCATGGTACTTTTGCCGAGACCTGGGCACGCTCCAGCCGCCATTCCTTTCAGGACTGTTCAGCCCTGAAATTTGCAGATGGTGTCGTGGATCTTTCTGATACCAGATTGGAAAATTTTGTCCGCGTCAGTGAAACGGAGGTGTGGCTTCGAGAGCTGGAGGCCGGCCGGATTTCGGAAAATACGGTCTTTTTCCTGCCGGATCCCGCCAACCTGTACCAGATCTCATATTACCGTGCCGTTTCCTTCAGCGAGCCGCAGGATGGGTTTGTCACGGTGACCTGTGAAATCCCGGATGTCAACGACGTGGTGCTTTATGTTGAGGCTGAAAATGAGCCGATGATGCTGGATCCGGACAGTGTGACGCTGTACAATGGCGCGAAACTGACGGATCTGCATAGTACGAAATCCTTAAGTGGAAGCTCCGGAGCCGGGGGAACATTCGGGCTTGATTTTAATGCATCAATTCCAATCGGACCGGGAAAGCTGAAGACCAATATAACGTACAATGTTTCTTTTGAAAGCAGCTACAAGGTCGGGCTCTGGGTCGATAATGAAAGCAAGACTGTAAAAACAGAAGAGCTTACCGGAAGTCTGTCCTATTCCGCCACGACGGATAAGAAAAAAAGCGGCCTGATCGGGGACGATTATGAAGCGCTCCTGGAGGATCTGATGGAGGATCCTGGCCTGAGAAAAGGGATATTAGGAAGAACGTACAGCAGCGATGTCCCGATTTTGAAGGGAACCGTGATCAGTCTTTACGGTATTGTCTATGTAAACGCAACGATCCGGTTTTATAGTGAATTCAGTGGAAGCGTCTCGGGGACGATCGCATCCAAAACCATTACTACTACCACAACAAAAGAAGGAAGCGCATCGGAAACATCATCCAGAGAAATATCCAAATCCTTTACCGGATCCGTGACAGGAGAAGCGAAATTTGGTATAAAAGCAGAGCTGGAGATCTATATCCTTGTCATCAGAGTATTTGCGGTGGAACTCTTCGCCGGAATGAAGGCCGTGGCTTCTTTCGCACTGACGGGATCCGAAGATACAATTGATCAGTCAGAACTGGGGGAATTGGACCAGTTTGCGGTGCTGCGGGATATGTGGAACGAAAAAGATCCCATTGTCCTTACCAGGGATGTCAACATCAATATGATCGATTGTATCTTCATTACGGTCAGTTTTGTGATAGAACTGGAAATAAAAGCGGGCTTTACCGTAAAAGTCGGACGAGTGACCATGGGTGATGATGTGGCGTCCGTAAGTATTCCACTGCTGGATATAGAAATCGTGACGGCTCATCTGCACCTATGTAAAAATGAGTATGAGCAGGAGCCTTTTACGGATGGCTGGGAACAAAAGGAAACCTATGAGTACAGGCTTAAAGGGGATAAGGATAATATCCATCCGGATATACACTGCCCTTATGATTACAAGACAGTAAAATTCGTTCTTCCCTATGACAGCACTGCTGACAGTTATCTCTATGATAACCGGGTGCCGATCCGCACACTGTATTATGAACCTCAAGTAGACGATGCACACAGTATCGAGATGGGTTACAGGATCACGGGATGGTTCACGGAAGAAAAACAGACCGAAGAGTCAAGGGTGAAAGAATGGCCGGTGCAGATCTGGAACAGTACGACTTTCTATGCAGAGTCCGAAAAATTGCACAAGGTCTCATTGATCGGGGCAGACCGTACGGAATTCAAAGTGAAGTATGATGAAGACGGGCATGTTGCGCAGAGTGATTCATCCATGTTTTATGAGAATCTGTCAGATCGCTATCAATATGTTGCTTCCGGGGAGTACCTCAGCCTTCCAAATTATAAGAAGGGCGGGACGGAAGTGGATTACTGGATCCGGGTGGAAGATAAGTCAAATCTACGCCCCATCGGTTACAGTGACACCAGTTCAGACTGGAAGATCCAGCCGGGCGAGTACTTTGAAATCACAAAGGACATGGGGGATGATCTGACCTTCTGTGCTGTAACAGATAAAGATATTGCTTTATATCTCCACGCCGGGATCCGCAATGAGACAAAGGTTCTGTATTCCAGCAGAGGAATGAACCTGCTGCTTCCCCCGCCGGATACAACGCGCACGTCGAGGCTGGTTTTTGACGGATGGAAAGACGTGAACGGAAATAAACAGTCGGAGTCATATTATATAGATCAGAACAGTGACGATTCTCTTCATTTCTACGCAGCCTGGAAGATGGGAAGTGAAGTGCTGGCGGTAGATTTGAACGATCCGCACATAGGTTCTGTTGATCCCGGCTATACGGGCTATTATCCTGCGGATCCGGTGGTGGATTTTTCCTGGAGAACAGCGGGTTTCAAAATAACCATCACGGGGTACTCAGGGTCACTCGCGTATCTCAGAATTCCCTCTGTGATCACGATAAACGACGTGGATTACACCGTTACCAGGATAGCAGAGGATGCTTTTAAGAACAATACCGGCCTTGTATCTATCATTCTTCCCGGCACGCTTGAAAGTATCGAGAGTAATGCTTTCTCTGGATGCACTTCTCTTCAGGTAATTGATATGGATGCGGCGACTGTGTCCATCATTCCGGACTATTTTGCCAGTAATTGCAGGAATCTGAAATGTGTACGCTTTAATGGAGACTCGGTTGTCTCGATTGGACATCATGCGTTCCAGAATTGTGTAAGCCTGAACAGCCTTCGCCTGAATGCATCGGTCGGGAGCAGTGCCTTTGAAGGGTGTGCCGGTCTTACTTCCGTGGCGCTGGGGAAAGGTGTGAAATCGATCGGGTCGTCCGCCTTTTCCGGCTGCAGCCAGATACCGTCGCTTTCGGTCCCGGATTCCGTGAACTTCCTGGGCGACCAGTTTATTTCCGGCTGCACTGCCATCACGGAACTTGTCATGGAACCCGATATCGAATTACTGAAAGCCAGTCAGATGACCATCGGACCAGGAAGCAGACTGAAGAAGCTGTCCGTTGGAGGGACGGTTATCGGTCTGGGCGAAGAAGTGTTTGCCAACGGAAGCACCGGCTATTCACATCTGACGACAGTCCAGCTGCATCCGCTGCTGATTTCGATCGGGAAAAACATTCTGAAGGGAAGCGGGGTTACAGAGATGACTTTTTCTCTGTACGATGTGACCAGCGGTTCCTGGAATATTTTTTCCGGCATGGATCACCTTCGGAAGGTGACCATCGAAGCCGGCCGCATCCCGGCCGGAATGTTCCAGGATAATAAAGGGCTCGAGGAAGTCGTGATCGGGTCAGGGGTTGTCGATATCGGAAACGAAGCTTTTTCCGGCTGCAGCGCTCTGACATCGGTGACGTATATTCATCCTTCGTTTTATCGTATTGGTTCTTATGCTTTCCGCAACTGTACAGGACTGGAAACATTTGTGATCCCGAAAAGCGTGACCAGTTATGGCATCGGTATGTTCATGGGATGTTCCGGAATCAGAGAACTGGAAGTCGGCGGCGGTGTGGCGGAACTTGAATTCGGAGAAACCAGCGCGAATGGCTGGATCGATGACGAAACCGTGGAAAACCCGTTCTACATCGGAGATGGTTCCCAGCTGGAAACGCTGATCCTTGAGGAAGGAATCGAGAAAATCGGGAAATATACCTTCGCAAACCTTAAGAATCCACTGTATCATGAAGATATGGATTCTTATTGCAGAAGTTTTGGAAATCTGACAGAGGTTGTGTTTCCTTCCACACTGGAAAGCATCGGGACAAAGGCTTTCCTGGGGGCGCCTCTGACAGAGCTGGATCTTGGGTACGGACTGGCTTCGGCAGACAGTGTTTTCAAGAATATTACAACTCTGAAGAAAGTGACCATCCGGGGTG
>CACZPF010000027.1 GCA_902782975.1 uncultured Lachnospiraceae bacterium | reverse complement strand
GGGGAATATGAATCCCCAGCTTCGCGATACCTTTGATATCTTTATCGATCTGGTCTATCCGGAAGGCGGACCCTGTAAGGATAAGAACCTGCCGCTGGTCATCAATATCCACGGATTTGGCGGAAGCCATCACCAGTTCGAAAGCAATACGGAAATGCTCCTTGAAAAAGGCTGTGCGGTGGCATCCATCGATTACCGCCTCTGCCCGCCGAATACCTGGCCGGCGTCGGATGATGATACCAGAGGCTGCATCCGGTATCTGAAGGCTCATGCAGAAGAACTGGGACTGGATCCGGATCGGTTTGCCGTGATCGGCGGGTCCATGGGAGGCAATCTGACATCCATGATCACAGCCTCCAACGGGGATCCGGTCCTGGAAGGCAATATCGGAGGAAATACGGAATTTGATTCTTCCGTAAAAGTCGGAGCAGCTTACTATGCCTTTACCGATTACGAGCACTTCGGCGATGATTCCGCCCGTGACTGGCCGGCTCAGCCGGATAAGGTCAATCAGTCCGACGGTCCTTTTGCTCCGCTGGGAAGCCTTCTTGGCTATGTCGGAAAAGGAAAAGGTTATGGCGTTCTGAAGGCAAAACGTTACAGCGGTGATCCGGAAGTGACGAAGCTTCTTCATACAGCCGCCTATGCAAGCCCTATCAGCCATGTATCCGAAAAGAGTGCGCCTCTTGCTCTGGTACACGGCATCTGGGAATGCGGGATCCAGGTCCCCATGGGCCAGAGCGTCCGCATGTTTGAAGAGTATGCAAGACACAATAAAAAGTGCCTGCTCCTCTGCAATACCATGGGACTCTACGGAGAGGACCCGGAAGTGAAACAGGCAGTCGTTGACTTCATCTGCAGCAGGATCTGATGCCGGAAATTATGAGAAGATGTGTGATCGCAGGAGGAGCGGATATAGGGGATTATGCTTATATACGCTCTCTCATAAGGGAAGAGGATTTTATCATTTACTGCGACAGCGGGCTTAAGCATATGGAAGGCCTGAAGGCGGCTCCCGGACTGATCGTGGGAGATTTTGATTCCCATAAAGATCCGCACCTTAGTGTGGAGACCATCGTACTTCCGTGTGAAAAGGATGATACCGATACGGTCTATGCAGTCAAGGAAGCGTTAAAGCGCGGGTTTGAAGAATTCATGCTGCTCGGTGTGGTCGGCGCGAGGCTGGACCATACGCTTGGAAATGTGTCCATCCTTCTTTATCTTGACTCTCTCGGAAAAAAAGGATGCATCATTGACGATTATTCAGAGATGGAGATCGTCTCGGAAAAACCCGTCCGGATCCGTGACACATACCGTTTCTTTTCACTGCTGAATATTTCCGGGCATGCCCGGGGAGTTGACATTAAAAATGCGAAATATCCCCTGGAAAATGCAGAGATAACCTGTGAGTATCAGTATGGAATCAGCAATGAAGTCCTTCCGGGGAAAGAGGCAGTCGTATCCGTGGCGGACGGAAAACTGCTGCTGATCAAAATCAGATAGAGAATAAACAGATAGAACATAAACATAAAGGATGGTTTTCGTTTGAAAACCATCCTTTCTTCATGTGGAAATACTTTCCCACATATGCTATAATCATTTTCAGTCGGCATCGGAGAGAGTTTCGTTTAAAAAGGAATGAATAATGATGGAAGATACGGTTTTACAGGTTGATCATATCAGCAGAAGATTCGGAAAGAAGCAGGTGCTTTCGAATGCCTCCTTTACGGCAAAAAAGGATACCTGCGTGGGGATCGTAGGCATTAACGGAGGCGGAAAAAGTACGCTTCTTACGATCCTTGCCGGTGTGCAGAAACCTTCCGGAGGGTCATTTACCTGCTATGGTCATGAAATGTTTCAGGATAAAAGCTTTTTCTCGGAGCTGATCGCCTATCTCCCGCAGGAAAACCCTCTTCTGCTGGATCTTTCCGTGCGGGATAATCTGAGGCTATGGTTCGGGCGAAGGATCGAGGAAGATCTTCCGGTTCTTAAAACAATGCAGCTGACGGAGCTGCTTGATCTGAAAGTGAAGGATCTTTCGGGAGGGATGAAGCGCCGGCTTGCGATCGCCTGTGCGGTGTGCAAGGATCAGCCGGTTCTCATCATGGACGAACCCTCCTCTTCTCTGGATCTGCATCAGAAGGAAATCATAAGGAACTATATAAAGGAGTATACCGGGCAGGGCGGGATCGTTATTCTTTCCACCCATGACATTCAGGAAATTGAAGTATGTGATCAGCTTTATTACCTGGAAAACGGCGTAACAGTTCCGGTCACTTACGAAGAAGCAGTCGGCCGTCTCAAAAACGGCGTCGAATAAGGGAGACAGGGAGTTATACCAGATGAAGGAAGAGAAAAAACAAATGATCTCCCGGGAGAAGGCAGGCAAAAGCGGCCGCGGCGGAACGGCAGTCATGTATTTTTTACTGACCTGTAAAAAAGCTTTTCGCATCCTGCCCCGGTTTTTCCTGATGATCCTCGGGACACTGGCGGTTATTCTGGGAGTGTCGGCCCTTTTGTATGCGGCAGGCGGTTCCGGCAGTATCCTTCCCCGTATACGGGTAGGGATCATCACGGCGAGCGAGGACGACAGAAGCAGGTATGGTGTAAACGTGGTCGGAGAGATGGGATCCATCAAAGCCATCAGTGATTTTATCCCCATGACAGAAGAAGAGGCGGAAGAAGCCCTGGCGGCCGGCAAGATCCAGATCGCTGCTTATATCACAAATGATATTTACGAAGACGTTTACAGTGGGAAAAATACGCCGGTCCGGATCCGCCTGACCAGTGAAAAAGACATTATCATGGAGACCTTCCTGGATCTGGCAGAGGCCGGCATTGACATTCTGGAGACAGGTGAATCGGCAGTCTACGCGATCGGAGATACAGCTGATGTATATCCTCTTCGGCGGTCGAAAAGTCTTCTGATGGATCAGATCTCCATGAAATTTATCACGCAGGCCCTGGTACGGATGGGCACATGGAATGTTAAGACACTGTCTGCTTACGGGAATATTACCGTTACCGGGTTTTATATGATCACTGTTCTACTGTTCGTGACGGCAGTGATGTTCGGTATGGGATTCGCAGGTCTGTATGTGAAGGAAGAACAGGTGATAGACCGGTGTCTGTACAGGATCGGGGTAGGTCCGCTGGTACAGGGACTGATCAGGGTCATATCCATGACAGCTGTACTCTGGATGCTGTTCACGCTTGGAACTCTGATCGTCTGTCTGGTGTCGGATGCGGCGGCATTCCGGCCGGAATATATTCTGTGGCTCCTGCCTGTCTCTTTTTCTGTGGCAGGGTTTGTGCACATGGTATACAGTCTGGTAAATTTTGGATCAGGTGAAATTATTTATCTCCTGCTGGGCATTCTTATGTTTGTCCTGGGCGGGGCACTGTTCCCGCTGTCCATGCTTCCGGGGCCCCTCTCCGGCGCGGCTTCCATCCTTCCGGTACAGTACTGGCAGAAATATCTTGCGGATATGTTCTGGAATGGATTCAGCAGCGGTGATCTGATCAGGATTCTTTTGATCGGCGCGGCCGCCATGGTCCTTGGAACCGCAGGAGCGTATGTACTGCGAAGAGAAAGCTGAACGGGCAGAGAAAACACAGACCGAGCCGGCAGAAAACAAAAACCCCGGCGGCGGCCCGGTTCTGTCTGATGATCCGCCCCTGGCGGGTCAGGAAAGAGAAACCAGAGGTTTATATACATGAAAAATCTGATACAGCACTTTTGGTGCTACCTTTCACTGATTCTGAAGGAACAGATCAGAAAACCATCGGTCTATCTGGTGGGAGGGTTCTGCCTTCTTTTCCTGATGCTTTTTCAGAATGTGGTCCGCGACGGTTCGGAGCTGATGTCCTACGGCGTGGTGAATGAGGGGGGCATCTGTGCGGAAGAAGTCATTTCCTATCTTGAAAACATACCGGATCCTTTTACGCTGGTGAGAGTGGAGAGCCGTAAAGAACTGGAACGAATGGTGGAAGCAGGGGAGATCGACTGCGGCTTTGTTTTTGATACACGGATGGATGAGATCACCGGAATTGCCGATATGGCCGGTACGATCGACTATGTCTGCACCACATCCACTTCCCGGGGACCCATTCTGCAGGAAAAGGTTTATTCTGCGTCCCTCCGGGCAGCGGCCAATAAAGAGCTCAGCACCCTTGCCAGAGACGGGAAGACCTTTAAAAACCGTCAGGATGCAGATGCGATCGAGGAAATGCTCCATTCTTCCTACGAAGAATATCTTAAAGGAGACGAGACACTGCAGGTCATTTTCGAATATGTGGATGTGACGCCTGCCAACGGGGAACAGAAGAAGGTCCTTTCTGCTGCCGAGACGAGAAAGCAGAAAATCCTGGCTATCTGCAAAATACTGCTCTTTGCCGCGTCCCTTGTATTTGCCGGAAGCCGGTTTTCTACCAGATATGCCGGAATCCGCAAGAGCCTTCGCGGTGCAGACCGCCCGGCGTTTCAGATATCGGCGGTACTTTCGCCCATGCTGCCTTCTTCTCTCTTTCTTCTTGGCGGATATTTTTGCATTCTGAAAAGAATCGGCCTGTTAACTCCGGAAACGGTGGTTTATTCCTTTCTGTTTTTTGCAGGTTATATCTGCATCTGTACGGTGTGGAGCTGCCTGTATTCGAAGCTGTTTCCGAATGGTTCTGCTTATATCAGCAGCCTGATCGGCGTGCTTCTTCTGTCTGTTCTGACAGAAAATGTGCTGATCAATGCCGGTACGCTCGTACCCGCACTCAAGGTCCTGGGATGGATCATACCGGGATAAAGCCAAAAAATCCGCGCTGAGCAGGATTCTTTCCCGGAGAAAGCGCATTACCTTCACGCAATATTGAGAAATAAAAAAAGTGAGGTTATGTGATAAGCCGGGATATCGCCTTTCAATAAAGAGATGTGACATATTATGCTGCTTGCCTGGGGGCCTGGAGCCAGCAAGGAGATTCCGTTCGAAGAATTCTGCGTTTATTATGCGCCGCAGGCGCTCCCGGATGCGACGAAAGAGGCGGTAAAAAGTATGATCCCCATTGCTTCACAGATAAGTACACTGCTTGATGCGGCTTCGGAAATTGATGCGGCTGTAGAGTCGATCCGGGATTTTTAAGGCCTGCACAGAAGGTATGGATCAGGAAGAATTTGAAGGCTTTATGGCTGAGCATCAGGAGGATTTCAAGCGAACTGCTCTCAAAGTCACTTGACTATGTAATAAGCACCGGGTGTAAGTGGAATTGCGCCGTCCTTTACGGGCGGCGCTTTTTTTTG
>CACZPF010000026.1 GCA_902782975.1 uncultured Lachnospiraceae bacterium | reverse complement strand
TGTTCTGAACCTGAATATCCCGAAGAAAGTTAAACCGGAAGTTCCGGAGAAGAAAGCGATCCTGATCGAAGGATAACATGAATGTACGTATAATTGTACACAGAATCAAACCTAAATTTCCATGAAGGCTGCCTTAGGGCAGCCTTCAAGCGTTAGATTTTCTTTGAAAGAGTTTGCCTGAAAGCTTACTTCAGAAGGTTTACTTCAGAAGTTTTAGCAGAAAAGAATTATTACCATATTTTTTATTTCAAAAAGCCTTGCCGTCAAAAACGGTAAGGCTTTTTTCGATATATACCATTTTCAAAAACATCAGAAAGTGAGAAGACGGGGCTTCTTCCTTATTGCAATAAGAAAATGAGCACTTTTTAGTTATTCTCAATTCCATGTAGTTTTCTAAAATTCTGTATCTCTTTGTATTTTATTTCCTGGAGGGCGGTCAGTTCCTGCGGCGTAGGATAGTCCCTGGAGGAAACGATTCCCAGCACACGGCCACGGATCTCAACATGATCGTCAGGAGATGTCAGACGGAAAGGAAGGGACTTATTAAGTGAATATGGCCCGTTTTCGCCAAGCCTTTTAATATGTGCCCCGGCAAATGAGGTACACAGGATATCCTCGCCGATGACAGCACTATTCGTATATTGGATATATACGTAGTCACTGTCCTTATAAACGGGCAGCATGCTGTCCCCCTTTACACGGATAATGGCATTGGCCTTCTCGTTCAGGTCATTGCGGAAAATAAAGCGGAAATCCTCAACAGGAATGTCGCTGAAATCAAATCCGTCACCTGCCGCGGCAGCTGTCGAAATAAAATCCACCATCAGTACGGAAGATTCCAGATGCCTGTCATTTTCTGAGATTTCTTCTTCCAGAATACTGCGGATCAGATGACCGGCGATCCGTCTGCCCATCGGACTGATCTTACGGTACTGGCTGATAAGAGCCCACTCATCTTCTGTCATTCCTTCTTCTTCAGGCGGGGAGATACCCAACAGCTGATATAAAGTGATATGGAGGATAGAACAGATGGCGGCAAACAGATCCAGATCCGGGCGGTATTTACCGGCTTCCCAATTAATAATGGTGTTTCTTGTGACGCCCAGAAGATCACCCATCCTCTGCTGGGAAATGTGCGCCGCTTTTCGGAAGGATTTAAGCCGTGGCCCCATACCTGCCGAAGCATCTGAAGAATCTTCTGGAAAACCATTTGAAAAAGCTTTTGGAAAATCATTTGAAAAATCTTTTGAAAGATCTTTTGAAAGATCTTCTGAAAAACCATTTGAAAAAGCTTCAGATAAACTCTTATGTGCTGCAGAAACACCGTTGATCTTCCTATGATCCATGGAGTACCTCCATTTCTGCGAATTATGGGTCAAATTATGTGTTTCGGATACCTATCATGATAGCACAGGAGAGATACACAGGCAATAAAATAATGTAAAATTTTTATTACATAGCGGAATGCGATGAGACAGAATTTATAAATTGAAAAATCGGGTGGTTCGTGATAGTATTAACGTAGGCTAATAATATCCAAAAAAGCTTATGTCAGGCTATTCGAGAGGAGGATTATATTTATGGATACTACGATCAATCTGGATAAAGCAAAGGAAATGCTGGCGGGCGGAGTCAGCGAAGCACAGAAACTGATTCAGGAGCCTTCAAAAATCGATGAGCTTCTGGTGCAGCTGGAAGAGAAGCTTAAAGAAGTACCGGCTCTGGGAAACGCTCTGTCGGATATCCCGACACTTGTCGCCATGGTAAAAGGCTATATCACGAAGGAGTATACAGAGGTTTCCCCCAAGGTCATCGCAACGATTATCGCAGCCTTTATTTATCTGCTGAAAAAGAAAGACCTGATCTCAGATAAAGTCCCTGTTATCGGACTTGCAGATGACATTGCAGTGATGGGTGTAGCCCTCAAATTTGTAGAGCCGGAACTCAAAGCTTTCAAAGCATGGAGAGACGGCGGCAGTGCAAACACAGTAAAAAGCACCTCGGAAGGTGCAGATGAGGATGCTTCCAGGATAACGGAAGAGAGAGGAGAAAAGGATATGTCTAAAGTAAATGATTTCTTAAATGAAGCGGGAACGTTTTTCCTTGCAACCGTAGATGGGGACCAGCCTAAGATCCGCCCGCTCGGTGCTCATATGGAAATGGACGGAAAGGTTCTGTTCGGAATCGGTAATTTCAAAAACGTGTACAGACAGCTCTGCGCAAATCCCAAGACGGAAATCGTAGCCTGTAAGAAGGATGGCCACTGGATGCGCTATACCGGTAAAGCAGTGTTTGAGACAGATCCCAAATATGCCGAGGCCATGCTGGACGGCGCGCCGCACCTCAGGAAGATCTACAATGAAGAGACAGGGTATAAGATGATGGTATTCCACCTGGAAGATGCAACTGCTGTTGACATCGCCGTGATGGGAGAGGGAGAAAGTCTTATCTGAATCCAGCCTGCGAAGCAGGAACCTCCCAACATGGGGAAATCAGCCGCGGCAGCGGCAGTAGAGCCGCTTGTGGGGGGCGGGATTTCCGAATGTTTGAAGGTGGCTGTGAATAGTAACCTGAAGAGCACTGCCATATTCCCGGACAATTGATCATGGGGCAGACGGTGCTCATTCTCTTTATGAAAGAGCAGGAGCACGTATCCATCGACTGTTATTCGTGTCCGTTAAATGACACATCAGGAGCTGGAAAAACATGACAGATAAAGAAATTCGAAAATACAGCT
>CACZPF010000025.1 GCA_902782975.1 uncultured Lachnospiraceae bacterium | reverse complement strand
AGCGAAAGGTCGGGTACGTTGGACATGATCGCTGTGGAGGCTGCTGCGGACGTGCTGCTGCCGGCGGCTGTGGGAATACCGACGGAAAGATTGTTGCCCTGAATAGTCGGGAACATTTCAATAAGCTCTTTCCAGGTCTGTGGAACCGAAAGTCCCAGTTCTTCGAGCACATCCTTCCGGTAGAACATCACATTAAAGGTCTGCGTCTCCGGTACTCCGTAGATGTGTTCATCCAGGCGGTACTGTTCATAGGAGCTTTCGGAATAGTGCGAAAGGACCTCCTCGTAATCCGGGAACTGGGTGATATCCTCCGCCGCATTCCGGAGAGCATAATTAACAGGCTGGTCAGCGCTGACCGAAAGTACCACATTCGGTCCTCTTCCTGCCAGGACTGCCGTGAGAAGCGCTCCCGGATCAACCACCTCGACATTGACCTTTACACCGGTCGACGGGGTGAAATCATCATCGACCATCGTCTTCAGGATAGTACCCTGGTCACGGCCGGTGAGGATCCATACTTTAACAATATCCTCATCTCCGTCGTCATATACATCACCCACAGAATTATAGTCCACGACAAAGGATGCTCCAAAAGATTTCGCCTCGTGTACGGCACTGTCGAGAAGATTTGCATTCTGCTTTTCGGGAACAGCGTCTGTGCCTGATACCACCAGATAATCCACGTCCAGCTTTGATTCGCTCATATTAAGAGAAGCAGTACCGATCGCCGTGATATTATCCTTAAAGGTCACAAATTCTGTCGTGATCTTGTTCGGAGACTTGCAGAAACGTTCCATCTGCTGGGCTACCGTCTGTGCCGCGGCGATATTGTCGGCCTTCTGACCGGAAAGAAGCACCATATCGTCCACGATCTTATAAAGCCGTTTGGACTCCACATCCATGGCCTCCATGATCTCCGGATAGTTGGAGTCGATATGATAGTCACGGTACTGATCCGGATTTGCTCCAGTATAGACCAGGATCTTCCGGTAGATCTGATTCAGCCGGAAGGTCGAATCCTCAAGCCGTTCCAGAATGCCGCCCAGTCTGCCCAGCGTCGCTTCCATCCGGAGCGTATGTTTTCCCTCTGTGAGATAGAATTTAAAAGGTACCCCCTCTTCATCCGACAATGTGAGGCACTGCCAGTCGTTATCAAATTCAAAAGAAACTTCTTTCAGCTCGTCAAATGGAATTTCTCCATCCAGATAAATACTTCTGCTGGATACGTTCCCCCTCGAATAATTCTGACGGGCTTTGATCATGATATTGTAAAAACCGTCTGCCGGAACCTCGATCTCCCATTCGATCCACTGGCCGCTGGTTCTCCATGCATCTCCGCCCACATAGTTCAGCACGGTATTTGTGACCGAGCAGGGCTCCGTTGTGGGAGATGAACGGTCATACTTGGCATAAAGAGAAGATTCAGAACGCAGGGTAGATTCTTCGCCCTGTACCTTCAAAAGATACGATGCAGCTTCCTCTCCTTCCTCTTTTCCGGACTGCTCCTCAAGATACTCTTTATACGTTTTGGGTTCCTGAACACCCATCAGCGCAAGCCTTCTAAGAACAACCGGCTCGTTGACACCTTCCAGCGAAATCGTATTTTTCCCTTTTTCCAGGTAGAAAACGTACGGCTCCGCCACATAACCCATATCGTCGCGGAAGCAGGCGCTCTGCCAGTCATATACTTCCACCTGTGCCGGCCTGATCTGATTGCCCTGATTGTCAGTCTTCACCGGACCGCCGTCCGTCCAGATCCGGGAAAAAGTAATATTCCGGGCGTCATCAAATGGCACTTCGCGATTGATATAAACAGCCCGCTCGGCAGGTACGCCACGGGATTCCGGAATCAGATATTCGATATACAGATTATAGAAACCGGTGTCCGGTACGTCCACCTCCCAGGTGACCAGGGAGCCGGTATCCGTAAACAGGGCTCTTTTTTCTCCCTCATAATTTTCCACCGTATCGGCATTTCCGTTTCGTTTATACGAAAACAGATCAATATCTATCGTTTTCCGGGGGAAAGAGGCTTCTTTATGTGCATTCAGATAACCGGTGTAGGTTCCTTCTCTTTCCAGGCCCAGATGATCCGATGTAAGATCTGCACCTTCATATTTTTCCGAAAAATTTTCGGGCTCTCTGCGAAACAGAACGAACAGTGCCGCAGCCGTTACAAAAATCAGTATTAATGCTGTTAAAAACTTTTTTATTTTCATATGGAGATTCCTCAGAATTCCCGCCGGAAATGAAAAAGACTAGTCAATACACTATGGTCCGAGGCGGAATAATCAGACAACGAAACATTTCAGAAAATATTATAGTATACAGCTTTGATAAAGTAAAGTGAAAATCAGCGTTT
>CACZPF010000024.1 GCA_902782975.1 uncultured Lachnospiraceae bacterium | reverse complement strand
CGTCTGGCAGCCGGCGAAACGATCGACCTTATGAATTCGATGGAATGGAATTTTCCAAGTCTTATTTCCAACGGATCCATCCTTTCTCTGAATGATGTTTACGAAGAATACGGCCAGGATATCCAGGCGGCACTCGGAGATGATTTCCAGTCCTTCCTGGATGCCCTCACCAAGGGTGGTGAAATCTACGGGATCCCGCAGCTTTCCGCAAAACACACCTTCAATGATGTCCTGATCAACAAAGAACTGGCAGACAAATATGAGATGGATCTTTCCACCATCGATTCCTATGATGATCTGGAACCCTTCATGCTGACCATCAAGGAGAACGAGCCCGGTGTTAAGCCGATCATCCGCTCCGGAATTACCTTCTCCGGTACAACAGCAGTCTGTACCTTTGATGAAAACTATGAGGCACTGGGAGACGGTATCGGTGTTCTGATGGATCCGGACAGCTATGAGCTTGTAAATTTCTATGCGACCGATGAATATGCAGAATTCTGCAAGACCGTTCACAGATGGTACGAAGAAGGCCTGGTATCCGATGATATCGCCACCAGCGGTGACAGAATCCATACTTACTGGCAGACCGGCAATGCATTTGCCTGCATCGATCATACGACCGACTATTCTACCGAGACAGCCAGCAGCATGTTGTCTGCTCAGTATGGAGTGGATACGGAAATGATCCGTATTTCGACCCCGATCTGCTCCAACCTCATTTACTTCACCACGATTCCCTATACTTCGGAAAATCCGGATGCAGCCATGATCTTCCTGAACGAAATGTACAAAAACACCGACCTGATCAATACCCTTTACTATGGTGTTGAAGGTGAGGACTGGGATCTTGTTGACGGCTTTATCACCGGAAAAGAAGGCAGCACCTTCTTTGCATCCTGCAGCAGCAGCCAGCCTATGATCTGGGGCAACTATTTCGTCAGCACCGAGATAGCCGGAAACGAAGAAGGCGCTGTTCAGAAGACTCTCGAATATACCAAATCCGGCAAGAGCACCAGAAGCCTTGGCTTCCTTTTCGATACCTCCAATGTATCCACACAGTATGCAGCGATCCAGAACGTGCTTCAGCAGTATCAGGAAGGCCTGGAATTTGGTATCCTGGATCCGGAAGTAGAACTCCCGAATTTCCTTCAGGCACTGGAAGATGCAGGTGTCGAAGAATTCATCGCCGAAAAGCAGGCTCAGCTGGATGCCTGGGTGGCGGAAAACAAATAATACACCCGGAAAACGGTTCCCTCTTTTACAGGTGGGAAACGCAGACGTATGATTATCTTCCCCGGCTCCCGCAAGGGTGCCGGGGATATGCTGACAGGGAACAGAATACAGCCGGCACTTTCTTCATCTTCTCCGGGTCCGGAGATATAAGGTATATCCAATGAAAAAGAAAAAACTGACGAAGAGCGACCTTGCTTTTCTGGTAATGCTGCTTCCGGGCAGCATTTATCTTTTGATCAATAATTATGCACCGATGGCAGGACTTTTTATTGCCTTTAAAAAGATCAATTACCAGAAAGGCATCTTTGGAAGTGACTGGGTAGGGCTTTCCAATTTCGAATTTCTGTTTAAAACAAAAGAAGCCTGGACCATGACCCGCAACACACTTCTCTATAATCTGGTCTTTATCGCCTTAAACATAATACTGGGCGTTACCTTTGCGATCCTCCTTAACGAGATCCGCTGTAAACTCCTGAAAAAAAGCTATCAGACCATTCTTCTGATGCCGCAGATCATCTCCATGGTCATCGTATCCTATATGGCTTTCGCCTTTTTGTCGAGCGACAACGGGTTCATCAACCTGACTGTTCTGAAAGCGCTGGGAAAGAATAAGATCTCCTGGTATTCCAAACCTGCCTACTGGCCTTTTATCATTATCTTTGTGCAGGCCTGGAAGAATATCGGCTATAATACGATACTTTTCCTGGCGTCGGTGGTAGGGATCGATCCCGCTCTTTACGACGCGGCAAAGGTGGACGGCGCATCCAGAATCAAGCAGATCTTCTATATCACGCTTCCCCTCATGCGTCCGGCGATGATCACACTTGGGCTTCTGATGGTAGGGAAAATATTCTATTCGGATTTTGGACTTTTCTACCAGCTGCCCATGAATTCGGGCCCGCTCTTCGGCGTGACCCAGACGATCGATACCTATGTTTACCGGGGACTCAGCAATGTGAGCAATATCGGAATGGCATCGGCGGCTTCGTTCTATCAGTCCTTTGTCGGATTTGCGGTCGTGCTGCTGAGTAATCTGATCGTGCGGCGCATCGATGCGGATAACGCATTGTTTTAAGGGGGGTGAACCGGATGAATACTTTAAAAGCCACAGCCGGAGCAGGCCGCGCAAAGGAAAGTGCAGGAAGGGGAATACGTCCCGACGGAGTGCAGATATTTGCGGTCATTATGCTGACGCTGGCAAGCATCCTGATCCTGGTTCCGTTTCTGCTGATGCTGGTTTCCTCTCTCACGGAGGAGAAAACGCTTCTCGTAAACGGATACAGCTTTTTTCCGGAAAAATGGAGCCTCGCGGCGTATGATTATATTTTCAGAAGCTCGGGCATGATTTTGAAATCCTACGGATATTCCATTCTGGTCACCGCCATCGGGACGACGGTTTCACTGTTTCTGACAACAACGATGGCTTATCCTCTTTCCAGACCGAATTTCCGGTTCCGGAAGATTTATTCGTTTTTTATATTTTTTACCATGCTTTTTAACGGCGGTCTGGTTTCGCAGTATATGTTGTGGTCGACCGTCATCAAGATTAAAAATACTGTTTTTGCCTATATTATCCCGAATCTTCTGATGAGTGGATTTTATGTTATGATCGTCCGCAATTATTTTACCAACTCGATCCCCCAGGAAGTGATCGAATCGGCAAAGATGGACGGATGCGGGGAAATATATGCATTCTGGAAGATCGTGCTGCCCATGGCCAAGCCGATCCTGGTGGCGGTCGGGGTTCTGACCTCTCTTGCCTACTGGAATGACTGGACAAACGGTCTGTATTATATCACCAAAACGGAGCTGTATACCTTTCACAACCTGCTGAACAGGATGATCCAGCAGATCAACTTCCTCTCCAGCGGGCAGGCTTCCCAGGTGGCTAAAAATGTGGGAACTATCCCGAGCGTCAGTGTCCGGATGGGAATCGCGGTGATCGGTGTCATACCGATCCTGGTGATGTACCCGTTCTTCCAGAAATATTTTGCCGGCGGCCTGACGATGGGAGCATTGAAGGGATGACAGGATCTGGAATCATCAGAAGGGAAAAATGAGAAAGAGGACAAGTTTGAAACGATGTTTCAAATCTGCCATTACTGGCACAGTAACTGCACCATGAAAGGGAAAATTATGAATGATTTCTACTGTGAGGTGGATAAACCTCTTGTAAAAACAAAAGGCGGCAATGTCCGCGGATATTATTATGACGGAAACTATATCTTCAAGGGCATTCCTTATGCGAGAGCCCGAAGATTTCATGCGCCGGAAGAATATCCTTCCTGGGAAGGAAATCTGAACGCGACAAATTATGGATGTGTGAGTCCGCTTCTGCATTATGAAAAACCCGCGGCCGAACTGTTTTTTACCCACAGAAACTGGGTCGAAGGCGAGGACTGCCAGAATCTGAATGTCTGGACGACAGATCTTGAACCAAAGGAACTTAAACCGGTTTTTGTCTGGATCCACGGAGGCGGATTCAGCGACGGCTCTTCCATAGAAGGGGAATGCTATGACGGCAGCGACCTGACAAAAGCGGCGGACTGTGTGTTTGTATCGGTCAATCACCGGCTGAACGT
>CACZPF010000023.1 GCA_902782975.1 uncultured Lachnospiraceae bacterium | reverse complement strand
CTCCTCCTCCAGCCTTTTTTCTCTGCTGTCGGCTGCCGCTTCCGCCTGTTCCTCTGCCTGGTAGATCCGTTCATTATGCTCCCGGCGCACATCGCTGCGTTTTTTAGCCATAGATCTTCTCCCCCACAGGATCAGGCCGAAAAATACGAACATAAAGGCCGAGATCAACAGGTTGAGATCCGCCTCTGTTCCCATGATCATCAAAGGATCGATCCCGGGAACGGGCATTTTATCCGTCCTTAAAAACCGGATCGGCAGAGACAGAAGGCCGCACCAGGTAAGATAACGGTAGAACGTCTCTCCTTCAAACAGCTTGCGGCGGTTTCTGGCGGTCAGTATGAAAAACAGGATCAGAAAGACTGCGCTTTCAAAAAGAAACAGCGGGATGACCTGAACAAAAGTCTGCGACCCCTCTGTTACCAGATGCTCCCGCATCAGATCTGTCACATATCTGTCGTGAACGCTCTGCCCGGGCAGCTGCATGGCAAAGGGAAGGTCTGTATATTCTCCAAATGCTTCCCTGTTAAAAAAGTCTCCCCAGCGTACCACCGCCTGGCAGAAGCATCCGCCGATGGCCAGGATATCTGCGCTCTCCAGAAAAGAACTCCCCGAAATGAGAGAAAACAGTCCCAGAAACAGCATGCTTCCTGCAACAGCCCCGTAAAAGGTCATGCCTCCGTCTCTGGTATTCAGGATGCGCATCCAGTCCATTCCATATTCGGACCAGTGCAGGCCTACATACAGAGCACGGCTTCCCACAACACCGCCGATGATCGCAAAAAATGCTCCCCCCAGGCACTGATTCGGGCTGACGCCCCGGCGCTTCGCCCCGGTCGTGATGATGATCAGGGCTATGATCAGAGAAGCAGCCAGCAGCAGACCGAATATCGTTACTTCAAATCCCAGGATCCTGAAGGATCTCGGTACATGATCAAAGGACAGGGGGATCCCCGGAAAACGAATCATCATATTCGAATTCATCTGTCTCCTTTCTGGTTCTCAGAATATCAGACGTTAAACCGGAACAGAATAACATCCCCATCCTGAACGACATAATCTTTCCCTTCCATACGGACCAGGCCCTTTTCGCGGGCACCCGCATAGGAACCGCAGTCCAGAAGATCTTTATAATTGACAACTTCTGCCTTGATAAAGCCTCTTTCAAAATCGGAATGGATCTTACCTGCCGCCTGCGGAGCCTTTGTACCGATCTTGATGGTCCAGGCTCTGGTTTCGTCCTCTCCGGAAGTCAGAAAGCTCATAAGTCCCAGAATATGGTAGCTTGCTTTTACCAGTTTTTCCAGGCCGGATTCCTTAAGACCCAGGTCCTCAAGGAACATCTGCTTTTCCTCGTCTTCCAGCTCGGCGATCTCCTGCTCGATCTCGGCGCAGATCACAAATATCTCGCTGTTCTGCTCTTTTGCAAAGTCCTTTACCGCCTTTACATAGGCGTTGGATTCCCCGTCATCTGCCAGATCATCTTCCGAAACATTGGCAGCATAAATAACCGGTTTGCCTGTCAGGAGATTATAAGAGGATAAAAAGGCTGCTTCATCCTCGTTCTCTGTTTCCAGGGTAATGGCCATGTTGCCGCCTTCCAGATGAGCCTTGACTTTTTCCAGGAACTGCTGTTCTTTAGCTGCTTCTTTATCCATGCGGGCTGTTTTGGCCACTTTGGAGATCCGGCGTTCCAGAATTTCCAGATCCGAAAAAATCAGCTCCAGGTTAATGGTCTCAATATCGCGCATGGGGTCGATGCTGCCGTCCACATGAATGACATTCGGATCCTCAAAGCAGCGGACCACATGAACAATAGCATCCACCTCACGGATATTGGCGAGGAACTGATTGCCCAGGCCTTCTCCTTTGGATGCGCCTTTCACAAGGCCGGCAATATCTACAAATTCGATCACTGCAGGGGTAACCTTTTTTGAATGATAAAAATTCCCAAGCAGAGGAAGTCTTTCATCCGGCACCGTTACGATCCCGATATTGGGGTCGATCGTACAGAAAGGATAATTGGCCGACTCCGCGCCGGCTTTGGTCAAAGAATTAAATAAAGTGCTCTTCCCGACATTAGGAAGGCCAACAATACCAAGTTTCATCGGATGTACATCTCCTTCATTTTTAGATATTCCGTTGTATCATAGCACAGATTTACATAATGCGCAAGAAAAAAGGGGGCCGTTTCTCCCCCTTTCATAAACAGCCAATTGCGAAACCCGCTGTACGCATACAGTGCGTTTCGCAATTGGCTTTTACCTGTTCTTCTTCCCTGAACCTCTGCAGCGCTGTTTAAACTGTTTTGAAAACGATCAGTTCCGCATCGTATCCTTCTATACGGACCCTGACTTCATCCGCTACATGAGCAACCACGGATCTTTCCAGTTCATCCCAGGCTTCAGCGGCCCCTTGTCTGTTCTGTTTTACATACTGCCGGATCTGATTCTGATAAGCCTGCATCGACCAGTTGACCGCCATCTGCAGATCGTCCGCCCCGGCCTCGTAAAGAAGCGGCATATCTTCAACCGGTTCAAAAAATGCACGGAGCTTTCCCATAAAGCCTCTGTGTGCCTCATTCTTTCCGCTTGTAGATGTCCGAAGAAGCTGCATCCGCTTTTCAGAGTCCATTTTCGTGCGCACCAGCAGGTGCAGCTCGAATGCGTTCCCGCCCGTTGTCTCGATCCAGAATTTCCCGTTTACGTCTCCTGCGATCGCCCGCATCAAGCTCATCATCTCTTCAGCCAGCAGCCGCAGATAGATTGCATTCTTATGGGATAATCTATGGTAGGCGCTGACCCGTTCGGAGATATCCAGCACCTCATCCGTCCGGTCTTTCCTGCTGGAAACATTAATGATGTCACTTTTCATGGTTCAGCTCCCTGTTATTCTATTGTGAGAATATCAGAAAACCCGGTCACATCGAAGATTTCCATGACCACTTCATTGACATTTGTCACCTTCATCTCACCCTGCTTTGACATCTTTTTCTGAGCTCCCAGAAGAACTCTCAGTCCGGCAGAGGAAATATATTCCAGTTTTTCAAAATCCCAGATCAGGGTGTCTGCCCCGTCCAGATTTTCTCCCAGATCCTTTTCCAGTTCCGGAGCAGTCGTCGTGTCCAGTCTTCCTTCCAGATAATAGTATAATGTCCCGTCCTGCGATTTCTTGTTAATGTTCAGCATTTTGTCTCCTCCTGTTTTAAATAAAACTGTTTTTAAATAAAAATATCCTTTTTCCAGTTATTGTGCGGCCTGGTTGTGATCAGGCCCTGATCTTCTTGTGTACACAGACAATATTATGTCCGTCTTTATATTGATAGGTCATATCATCCATCGTCTTTTTTACCAGAAAAATACCCAGGCCGCCGATCGCCCTCGCCTGCGCATCCAGGGTCGTATCGGGATCGTTTCTTTCGAGCGGATTGAACGGTATTCCCTGATCAATAAAGGTAATCGAAGCAATACCTGTCTCCTCGGAGAATTCAAACCGGATTGTTACGCTGCCCTTCCCCTCGGGATATGCATATTGTGAAACATTCGCGATCATCTCATCGGCAGCTACATCGATCTGCATCTGCGTTTTCAGAGGGCAGCCGAGCTCTTCCAGTGCTTCATCGAGCCACCCGGTAACCTGCGCGATATTTTCCAGACATGCCTGTACCGTCAGTTCTTTCATCCTCCGGTTCCCCCCTTTCTGGGTGTCGTGCCAGGTCCTTTATATTCCAGGCACAGCATAGTCAGATCATCAAAT
>CACZPF010000022.1 GCA_902782975.1 uncultured Lachnospiraceae bacterium | reverse complement strand
GCTTTTCCTTCAGATGCTTTTCCTTCAGAAGCTTTTCCTCCGGAAGTTTTAACTCTGAACGCTTTTTCATCAGATGCCTTTGACCCGGAGGCCTTTGTTTCAGCCGCTTTTGCCCTGGATGCCCTCGCTCCGGTTCCCCTGGCTTTAGAAGCCTTTGCCTGTTTTCCGGAAGGTGCTTTTTCCGGTTCTTCCGCTTCTTCAGGTTCGATGACAGCTCCGGCAGGCTTTTTCACCTGCCCGTTCATGGCGGCAAGCTTTGCAAGGATCTCTGAAACCAGATCCTCAAACGGTTTTTCACCGGTGATCACGATAATATCCGCAAATCCTGCATAGACAGGATCTCTCTGTTTCAGAACTCTTTTAAGTTTTTCATCTCCGTCCTCTCCTTCTACCAGAGGATTTCCGTTGCCGTCCAGACGTTTTTTAAGTGTAGCCGCAGAACCTTTAATATAGATGACCGTTCCCAGTTCGGGGATAATCTCTTTATTCTGCTCCTGCACAGGAAGGCCGGCTCCAAGGGAGATCACCTTTTTAACCTTATCCGCACACAGATCTTTGAGCATCAGTGTCTCCAGCGCACGGTAAAACGGTTCGCCAAACCTGTCATATATTTCTTTTACTGACAGGCCCATCTTCGCTGCGATCGCTTTATCAACATCCACGAAGGGAAGTCCAAGCTCCTGGGAAAGACTTTTTCCCACTCTGGTTTTACCTGAACCCATAAATCCTATGATTACGATGTGATTCATCGAGACATTCCTCCTCAGAAAATAATACTGTGCTCAAACTTTCCTCTTTTTATCATTACGCCTCTTTTTTTCGTTCGGAGAGGGGTACGTAGACGGAAGGCTCCAGCACATTTTTATAGGCAGGACGGATGATCTTGTCGGTGTTGATCAGTTCCTCCATCCTGTGCGCACTCCATCCGACGATCCTCGCCACAGCGAACATCGGTGTATAAAGCTCAATGGGCAGATCCAGCATGCTGTATACGAACCCGCTGTAAAAATCCACATTGGCACTGACGCCCTTATAAATCCTGCGTTCATCAGCAATCACCTCAGGCGCCAGCCTCTCCACCATGGAGTACAAGGCAAAATCTTTCCTGCGGCCCTTCTCCTCTGCCAGAGACTCCACAAGTTTTTTAAGCACCTCAGCTCTCGGATCAGAAACAGAATAGATGGCATGACCCATCCCGTAGATCAGGCCGCTCTTATCAAATGCTTCTTTATGCAGAAGTTTTTTCAGATAGTCCCGTACCTGGTCTTCATCATCAGGCTGCTTAACATTCTTCTTCATATCCTCAAACATGTTGACGACCTTTATATTGGCACCGCCATGTTTCGGTCCTTTTAAAGATCCGAGCGCTGCCGCGACCGTCGAATACGTATCAGTCCCGGAAGAAGATACCACATGCGTCGTAAAAGTTGAATTGTTGCCGCCGCCATGCTCCATATGCAGGATCAGGGCTATATCCAGGATTTTTGCCTCAAGAGCTGTATACTTTTTATCAGGTCTCAGCATACGCAGAAAATTCTCAGCGGTTGAAAGGCCTTTCTTCGGATTGTGAATATACAGGCTCTTTCCTCTCAGATAATGATTGTAGGCCTGATATCCGTAAACGGAGAGCATAGGAAACACACTGATCAGATTCAGACATTGCCGCAGGACATTGGGAAGGGATATGTCATCCGGGTTTTTGTCATAGCAATACAAGGTGAGAACACTTCTCGAAAGAGCGTTCATGATATCCTTTGAAGGAGCCTTCATGATAACGTCCCGTACAAAATTTCGGGGAAGTGCTCTCTGGTTTTCCAGAAGCAGGCAGAAATCCCTCAGTTCCTCTTTTGCAGGGAGCTTTCCAAAAAGCAGCAGATAGGCTGTCTCCTCAAAGCCGTGCCTTCCGTCCGTTATGAAGTCTCTTGTCAGATCCTTGATATCATATCCCCGGTAGGAAAGGCTGCCCGCACAGGGTATTTCTTTCCCGTCAACCACCTTGACAGCATTTACGTTGGAAATCTGAGTCAGCCCTGCAAGTACGCCTTTCCCGTTCAGATCTCTGAGTCCTCTCTTTACATCATACTTTCCGTAAAGGGATAGATCAAGCTTACTGTTGTCGCAGCAAAGTGCTGCCAGGTTTTCGATCTCCGGTGTCACCTTCATATTAAAATTACTCATTTTCAAAAACTCCTTTCTGAATTCTTCCTGTTCTGATAAGCATATCCTCCTCTACTTTATTTCAGGCTGGTTATTTTATATACAGGGACTTTCCTGAAAGACATCTGTCATCCCTGATGATAATGCGCAAGGAATTCTTTCAGCTTCCTGGCGGCTTTATCAAGCTGCAGAACATTGGGCAGATAGACGATCCTGAAATGATCCGGCTCATTCCAGTTGAACCCCTTGCCCGGTACAATAAGAACCTGCTGTTCGTGCAGGAAATCGAGTGCAAACTGCTCGTCATTTGTAATATTAAACCGTTCCGTATCCAGCTTTGGGAAAATATAAAAAGCTGCCTTAGGCTTCACCGCGGAAACCCCCGGAATATCCATCAAAGCCTTATAGATAAATTCTCTCTGCTCATAGATCCGCCCGCCCGGCTGGATATATTCGTTAACACTCTGATACCCGCCAAGGGCTGTCTGTACGATCGACTGGGCCGGTACATTGGAACACAGACGCATGGAAGAAAGCATATTCAGTCCTTCGATATATCCCTTCGCTCTCCTCTTCGGCCCGGAAAGAACCATCCAGCCGATCCTGAACCCGGCGATCATATGAGATTTTGAAAGTCCCGAGAAGGTTACACAGAAAATATCCGGTGCGATCGAGGCGATGGAAGTATGCTGATACTGGTCCATGACCAGGCGGTCATAGATCTCATCGGAAAAGATGATCAGCTCATTCTCTCTTGCGATCTGGGCGATCTGTTCCAGGATCTCTTTCGGATAAACAGCTCCGGTCGGGTTATTCGGGTTAATGATAACAATGGCTTTTGTCTTTTCATTGACCTTCTTTTTAATATCTTCAATATCCGGATACCATTCAGACTGTTCATCGCAAAGATAGTGAACCACGTTGCCTCCCGCCAGGGTGGCGGTAGCTGTCCACAGAGGATAGTCCGGTGCAGGAATCAGAATTTCATCCCCGTTGTTCAAAAGAGCCTGCATACAAAGGTTGATCAGCTCGCTGACGCCGTTGCCGGTATAGATATCACCCATATTGACATTCGGGATTCCTCTTAGCTGGCAGTACTGCATGATCGCCTTACGGGCTGAAAAAACGCCCTTGGAATCCGAATATCCCTGGGAAGTTCTGATATTACTGAGCATATCCAGAATAACCTCCTGCGGAGCCGAAAATCCAAACGGATAAGGATTGCCGATATTCAGCTTCAGGATCTCCATTCCTTCTTCGATCATCCGGTTAGCCTCATCGACAACCGGCCCGCGTACATCGTACAGTACATTATTCAGCTTTGTAGATTTTTCAAAATGTCGCATTTATTGTTCCTCCCCGGGCACGAAACCCGTTTCTTATAATCCATTATCTATTAATAATCTCACATTTTTTGAATTTTCGCAAGAGTTAACACGGAGTCGATACAATTTATTTATCCCCAGACATTACTTTGCACGGAATATAGTGCCTGGAAAGGTCGCAGGGCTGGAATTCCGGATGTTTTGAAAGACCCTAAACAGGAACCCCTGACAGAAGATTCTGAACACTGATCATTCATTAAATTCCCGGTATCTGAAAAAAAAAATAATTTTCCACTTTTCAAGTCTACCACTTTAGTGTATAATAACGACTTGAAAAAAATGAGAACACGAGGAGGAACTCAAAATGTCTTACACCCAGGAAGTTTATGAACGTGTTGTAGCCCAGAATCCTAATGAGCCTGAATTTCATCAGGCGGTAAAAGAAGTTCTCGATTCCTTAAGTGTCGTAATCGAACGTAACGAAGAAGAATATCGACGTCTCTCCATCCTGGAACGTCTCGTAGAGCCGGAACGTATCATCTCTTTCCGTGTTCCGTGGGTGGATGACCAGGGAGTTATTCAGGTCAACAAGGGCTATCGTATCCAGTTTAACAGCGCGATCGGACCTTACAAGGGCG
>CACZPF010000021.1 GCA_902782975.1 uncultured Lachnospiraceae bacterium | reverse complement strand
TGCAAAATATCGTACAGACGGTGTAGACGGGCTTCCCCATTATGAACACAGTGATGAGAGCGGAATGGAGGACGGATCGACTTTCCGCGAAAGTAATGATATGGTCACGCCGGATCTGCCTGCTTATCTGGTCCTGTTATTTGAAGAACTGGGCGAGATGTCCGAGCAGCTTGGAATGGATCCTTCTGTCAAAGAAGAATGGTACCGGAAGGCAAAAGACATTCAGCAGCGTCTGATCGACAAACTCTGGAACGGGGAATATTTCGAATCCCACACCCTGGAGGGAAAGACGGTTGATAAGGACTACGGCATTCTGGGATATATGCCTGTCATACTGGGACACAGGCTGCCGGAGGAGATCCTGTCCCGGCTGATTTCGGATCTGAAGATAGAAGGCTATATCTTAAGTGATGTAGGCTTTGACAAAGAAAAGATAGCGGCAAGGGATCTTTGTGATGTCGCTCACAATGAGGTGAGGGGATTTATTTATCATCCGTTTAACGTGATGCTGATCTCTGCGCTTTATGACTGCGGGGAGGAGGATTTTGCCTCTGAAGTTGCATCAAGATATTGCGGCGCCATGGTAAAAGTTGATAATCTTTGCCAGAACATCAGTACGTTCAGCGGAGCAACACCAGGCGGTGAATGGCTCTCATGGACAGCTGGAGCGTATCTTCTGATCGCCGGATTTATTAAAGAATAAATGCAAAAAGAATGATGCAAAAGAATAATCGCAAAAATAATTGCAAAATAATAATTGAAAAAAATAAACGCATTATAAAGGCAACACCTGGATTGGGATAAAACAGACACTGTAAACCCCGGACAGAGGGGCAGGAAAGAGGAAGATATGGATTATTTTGAAAAGCTGCCGACATTTACCCGGGTGACCGAATGTCCCTTCGGCCGCAGGGGAAGTTATTTTGTATTTTATGCGGAGCCGGGGTCTGATGTGACCTACGGTCGTTCGAAAGTAAATATTTCAACAGTTCACGGAAATGCGATCCTTACAAACCGAAAAAAACTTTACAATATGTATCCTTTATATAAAGGTGAGAGACTGCCTTACGCCGTGACAACAACACCGACCGAACTGATCATGAATACAATGTACGGCCAGGTGCGTATCTGTATTGCAAAACCGGAGCTGATCCTCTTTAAAGGAGAAAACGGCCTCGGACTGAGGCTTCAGGTCAAAGAAGGAACCAATGTACTTGTAAAGCCAAGAGGAGACAGGGCCTGGGAAATTTTGTTCCCGTTCCTTCTTGGAACCGTGATGAATCCTATTAAAGGACATATTCATGCGGATACAAAATGGGATCTGGATACACTGAGAAGTGCCTGGGGAAAACTGGATTTTCTTCCGGATGAGGAAGACGGAGAATTTGTGGGATGCCTGGAGGAGTTTTCCCATGCAGGATTTGTGAGAGACAATTATCCATCCTATGAGGAAGGGCTTAAGATCGTAAAGGACGACTGGGAAAACTTCCTTTCCCATATCAAACCGCTTCCGGAGAAATATGAACCGCTCCGCGAGAGCGCAGCCTATGCTGTCTGGTCTTTCTTTGTAAATCCCGCCGGCTATATCAAACGTCCCATGCTCTACATGGGAAGAGATTTTGTGGCTTCCGCCTGGCAGTTCTGCCATCAGGCGCTGGCCCTTAATGGAGACATGGCCCTCACCATGGATCTTATGAACCTGGCGTTTGATCAGCAGAGTGAAACGGGTCAGATCCCTGATTTTTATGATGACGGAAGAGGGGTCTTTGGCCAGGTGAGACCCCCGCTTCAGGGCTGGGTGCTTAAATGGCTGGATAAAAGAGGAAGGCTTGATGAAGTGCCGCTCGAGGTACTGGAGGATTACTATCCTAAGCTTTCAAAATGGGCAGACTGGTTTATGAAATACCGTGATGATGATCACGACGGAATTCCGCAGTATGAGCATGGTGATGAATGCGGTATGGAAGATACCAGTACATTCCGCCTTTCCTGCGTGATGGAGACGCCGGATCTTTCGGCCGATCTTGTCCTTTTGTACGAAGCACTCGGCGATCTTGCGAAACGGATAGGAAGACCGGATGCTGAGGCAGAAGAATGGTATAAAAAATCAAAAGATCTTCTGGATCTTATGATCAGAACATTCTGGGATGGGGAAAGGTTTATCTCGATGGTTTCGGGAACACATGAAAGACCGGAGCATGATTACGGTATTCTGGGATACCTGCCGATCGTGCTTGGAAAACGACTCCCGCAGGAGATCATTGATAAGCTGGCTGCCGATCTTTCTGTAGAAAATGATGTTCTTTCTCCCTATGGATTTGACAAGGAAAGAATGTATGCAAGAGACTTAAGCACCGTGGCGGATGAATGGGTAAGAGGATTTATATATCCTGCCAATAATCTGCTTCTTGTAGTAGGCCTTCATGATGCAGGAAAGAAGGAACTCGCAAAGGAAGCGGCCAGAAGGCTGTGTGATGAAATGCTCCGCACCTTCGGCATAGGTTCCCGGGTAAATGCCTTCAGTGGCGGTACACCGTCTGAATGGAGC
>CACZPF010000020.1 GCA_902782975.1 uncultured Lachnospiraceae bacterium | reverse complement strand
TATGTTTGCGGAGATGGAACTCACCCTGGAAGATGCGTCTCAGTATATTATTAAAAATGAAGCAGATCTGCCCGGGGAAGACCTTCCGGTGGACGATGCATCTGTTTCGGACACACCGACCATGACAAGAGCCGACGCCATTAAACTGCAGCAGCTTCGGATCTCCAGCCTGGAACTGGATATAAAAGACAGTGATATCAAGATCATGAAACTGGAACGAAAAGTAGAGCTTAAGGAAATTGTCAGCCGCCTGGACGGCGTGGTCTCTCACGTGGGGGATAAAAACATGATTTCTTCCACAGGGGAAGCTTTTATGCGTGTTAAAAGCCGGGAAGGATATTTTGTAAAAGGGTCCGTCAGCGAGCTGATGCTTGACAGACTGGAGCCGGGGACCGTTCTTCGCTGCAGCGGATACGAAAACGGGGACTTTGAAGCGGAGGTCATCGATGTTTCCGATTATCCTTCCGACGGGAACAATTACTGGACCGACGGAAATCCGAATGTTTCGTTTTATACCTTTACCGCCTCGGTTTCGGATAAAGAAAAGACTTTTAACACCTCAGACTGGATCACGATCATGCTGGAAGAAGATGCGAAGGATTCGGGCGGCATTGTCCTCTCACGGTCCTTTGTGCGGACGGAACAGGGAGCTGCATATGTTTATAAGGATGAGAACGGTTTCCTGAAAAAACAGTACGTAAAATCCGGCGGAACTGTGAATTACGGGAATTCCATTCTGATCAAGGGCGGTCTTTCGCGCAGTGACAAGATTGCCTTCCCTTACAGCAGTACGGCTGCTGAAGGAGTAAAAACGCGCGAAGGAACCGTCGCGGAACTGTACGGGTTCTGATATCCACCATGCCTTTACGGCGCTTTTTGCCGCGCCATGCGGAGGAAACTATGTTTGAAAATATACGTCTTGCCTTCCGTGGAATATGGTCTCATAAAATGCGGTCTTTTCTGACAATGCTCGGTATCATTATCGGCATCGCCGCTATTATCGCGATCGTTTCCACCATCGAAGGAACAAGTGAACAGATTAAAAAGGACCTGATCGGGTCCGGGAGCAATACGGTGAATATTGCGCTGTATTCCGGAGACTCCCCCTACGATGCTGAATACGGGCAGGGGACTCCGCCCGTGCTCACAGAGGATCAGAAGCAGAAGGTAAGAAACCTTTCCACTGTTGTCAATGCTACGTTTTTTTACAGCCGGACCTACACCAGCAGCGTGTATTACAGGAACAACAGCTTCTCCGGCGGAAAGATCTACGGAGTAGACGGCAATTATCTGGATACCTGCGGATATATGATCCAGAGCGGGCGCGGATTTGTCCAGAATGATTATGACCATTTCAGCAAGGTCGCCCTGGTGGATTCCAATGCAGCGGAAAATCTTTTTCAGGGTGATGATCCGCTGGGGAAAACGATCGAGATCGGGAAGGAGCCATTTATCGTTGTCGGGATCATTCACCAGAATGATGACTATCTTCCCAAAGTCGATACCATTGCGGAGTTCGAAGAATTTTACCAGTCCATCATGGGAATGGTACTGATCCCGGATAAATGCTGGCCGATCTGTTTTAAGTTTGATGAATCCATGAATGCGATCATAAAGGCGGACAGTACGGACACGATGAGTACGGCGGGTAAGAATGCTGCCGATATCCTGAATGAAAATATCCAGACTATAAACGGGAATCCGAACTTTACCTACAAGGCGGATGATGTCATGGAGCGGGTGCGCTCCCTGCAGAAGCTGAGTGAAAGCACAAATCAGCAGCTGATCATGATCGCCTGTATTTCTCTTCTGGTCGGCGGGATCGGTGTAATGAATATCATGCTTGTATCCGTTACAGAGCGAACCAGCGAGATCGGCCTTAAAAAGGCGGTCGGCGCGAGGAAGAGCACGATCCTCTGGCAGTTTCTGACAGAAGCCTCGGTTCTTACCAGTATTGGCGGCCTGATCGGAGTAGGCTCGGGCATCGGGCTTTCCAAAATTCTTTCCAGGGTTGCCGGCACCCCTTCCGCTGTCAATGTGCCGTGGATCATCATATCCGTCGTATTCTCCACTCTGATCGGTGTTCTATTCGGGCTGCTTCCTTCGATCAAGGCAGCCAACCTGAATCCGATCGATGCGCTTCGCAGTGAGTGAGCGCATGGTACAGGGTGTTTTGCGATCGCCTGATAAGGATAAATGAATACGGAAAAATAATAAGGAAAAAAGATTGTTACTTTTTCTCAACTGTGCTATAGTTACGGATATTATGTATTATTAAAGGAGAAATTCGGAATATGGGCAGAATAGCCATCGTTACGGACAGCAACAGCGGCATCACCCAGCAGGAAGCTGAGGAGCTGGGAATTACCGTTATTCCCATGCCGTTCTTTATAAATGGTGAACTTTATCAGGAAGGCATCAATCTGTCGCAGGAACAATTTTACGAAAAACTGAAAAAGGATGAACCGATATCTACCTCCCAGCCAAGTCCTGCGGAAGTCATGAACCTCTGGGACGACCTTCTGAAGGATCATGATGAGATCGTTCATATCCCCATGTCCAGCGGCCTTTCCACCACATGTGAAAATGCGGTCGGTTATGCGCAGGATTATGACGGCAGAGTACAGGTAGTCGACAATCAGAGGATATCAGTTACCATGCGTCAGTCGGTCCTGGACGCGAAGATGCTGATCGAAGCCGGCCGGTCTGCTTCCGAGGTACGGGAGATTCTTGAGAGAGAGAAGATGGAAGCCAGTATCTATATCACAC